>NZ_BAAJPA010000019.1:0-71804 GCF_057552235.1 Kistimonas ophiarachnellae
GGACTGTAACTGGATTTGTGGAAACGCTTGTCGTTAACTCCTGAAAAAGGGAGAAAAACAATGAGCGTTTAATTTGAGCAGAAACTCATCGAAAGAGTGGCCAGCCAAATCAATACTCAGGATGATCTGGCCGATCTCAGCAGAGAGCTTCTCACACGTCCATTGTCCATTGAGCGTGTTCTTGTAGCAGGTCTGAATGAATACATGGTTACAGGAAGCATGATCCTACAGGAAAGAACACGGGTAACAGCCGCAATGGACACAGGAAAAAGACCGGTGTTTGTCAACATAGTTAATGAGATGGTTCGCCCTCTTACCGGCTTCTAGGTACCTAGTCGATTGTAATTGAATATTTTCTCCCTCAGCCCCCGGCAAAAGCGTTGATTCGGAAAAAAATCGAGTGGCCAGGTACTTAATGATGAAATCCGCTTCGTACATGTCCCGCTGTCGCTGCTAAATTGTTGTCTCCCACATGAGTCCTGTAGCACTCGTCAGTGAAAATACCAGTTCACCCCGAAGACAAACAGCATGGTGGTGATAAGACCGCCGAATGTGATCCAGAACTGGCAGGAAATTGTCGCAATTTCAACCCGCAGGTCACTGCTGACTTTGTCTACCTTGCTGTTTAGTTCCGTGTATCCCTTCTCTACCTTGCCGTTTAGTTCCGTATATCCCTTGTCAATCTTGCTGTTCAGCTCGGTATAATTGCGATCTATTTTGGTGTTGAGCTGAATCAACTGGTTGTTCAGGTCGTTATAATGACGATCCATCTGCAGCTGTGTTTTTAATATCGTTTCATTCATCAGCAGGAGATCCTGCCGGGTGGCGACATGCTGTGGATCCAGCGCCTTGTCAATGCGGTGTGCCAGTTCTTCGTTAATCCCGATATGTTTCAATTCTTCGAATAATGTACTGGCCATAAGCCCTCCTGATGACGACTTTGGGCAGATAGTACGTCGTTGGCAGGCGTCAAGCTTTCAAAAAGACACCACTTTTCTTGCAGGGAAACGCATGAAACCCCGCGCTATCACTGGGATTGATGGGAATTTGAACATGCTAAGTCTTAGGTCTACCAGTGAAATTTTGCCTGGTGTCTACACCAAGGGCATAGAACATGGAATGTCATTCCAATGCAGTGGTTAGCAAAATATGGCTCTACGCCCGATATACTAGGGATTAAGCGATTTGTGAGTAAGTTAGCTGCTCCTAAGTTTCTGAGACAGATACCAAGCTTGACCCCTTTGACAGCGCGGGGTTTCATGAGTTTTCCCTGCCGGGCTTTCCGGCATAATGGTGAAATCCACTTCGTACATGTCCTGCTGTCGCTGCTAAATTGTTGTCTCCCACATGAGTCCTGTACCACTCGTCAGTGAAAATACCAATTCACCCCGAAGACAAACAGCATAGTGGTGATAAGGCCGCCGAACGTAATCCAGAACTGGCGGGAAATGGTCGCAATTTCAACCCGCAGGTCACTGCTGACTTTGTCTACCTTGCTGTTTAGTTCCGTGTATCCCTTGTCAATCTTGCTGTTCAGCTCGGTATAATTGAGGTCTATTTTGGTGTTGAGCTGCATCAACTGGTTGTTCAGGTCGTCATAATGACGATCCATCTGCAGCTGTGTTTTTAATATCGTTTCATTCATCAGCAGGAGATCCTGCCGGGTGGCGACATGCTGTGGATCCAGCGTCTTGTCAATGCGGTGTGCCAGTTCTTCGTTAATCCCGATATGTTTCAATTCTTCGAATAATGTACTGGCCATAAGCCCTCCTGATGACGACTTTGGGAAGATAGTTCGTCGTTGGCAGGCGTCAAGATTTGAAAAAGCTACCGCTTTTCTTGCGAAACGCCGGACAGCCTACTAGGGTAAAACAGTAAATAAGACTGTGGTCTTATTGATACCCATTCTCTACTTGCCAAAAAGGATTTTCGGTGATGATCAAACAATTTATGGCTGCCGTTCTGGTTGCAATGCTTGGTTTCAGCTCACTGGCTTTGGCTGAAGGTAAGTCAGGCAAGGTGAATATTAATACCGCCAGCGCCAAAGTACTGGACAAAGAACTGAAGTATGTCGGTGAAACCATTGCCAAGCGCATCGTCAAGTACCGCAAGAAGCATGGCGATTTCACCAGTATTAAAGAATTGAGCAATGTCAGGGGTATTGGTCAAAAGGTTGTTGAAGCCAATAAAAAGAATATTGTTGTTAAGTAGCGAATGATGTTACCGCAACTAAAAAAGGCCTCCAGAGTACGGAGGCCTTTTTTAGTTGCGGCTGTTGCAGTTCTGTCTCACATTGACAGGTTTTACTGCCGCCGATTGGGTTTGACCGGGAATCAGGAACACAGACTGGTAATCCGAGTCCCTGATACCGGTTACGCATTGATCAGTGTTTCAGGACAGTTTCTTTCAGCTGGTTAATTCTGTCACGTACAGCAGCCGCTTCTTCAAATTCAAGATTTTTGGCATGCTCAAACATTTGCTGCTCCAGTGTCTTCAATTCTTTCGCTAACTGCTTTGGATCCAGTGCGGTTGTATCCAGGTGTTGGACAGGCTTCACTTCAGTCGCTTTGCGCGTCTGTTTTGCACGGCGTCCAGGGATGGCGCCTTCCATGATGTCTGCAATCTGCTTGGTAACGCCCTTGGGCGTAATATTGTGTTCTTTGTTGAACGTCAGTTGTTTTTCACGCCGTCGTTCAGTTTCATCCATCGCACGTTGCATGGAACCCGTGATGCGATCCGCGTAGAGAATCGCTTTACCGTTAAGGTTACGAGCGGCCCGGCCTATTGTCTGAATCAGCGACCGATCTGAGCGCAGGAACCCTTCCTTATCGGCATCCAGAATCGCTACCAGCGACACTTCCGGCATATCCAGACCTTCCCGAAGCAAGTTAATGCCCACCAGGACATCAAAGGCGCCGATGCGCAAATCGCGAATAATCTCAACGCGTTCGACGGTATCAATATCGGAGTGCAGGTAGCGAACCCTGACACCTTGTTCGGTTAAATATTCTGTCAGGTCTTCTGCCATGCGTTTGGTCAGAACGGTAATCAGGATTCTATCACCCCGGGCAGTGCGCTTGTTGATTTCAGAGAGGACATCATCCACCTGTGTCGTGGCCGGGCGCACTTCAATCTCAGGGTCAACAAGTCCGGTGGGACGAACCACCTGGTCAACCACCTGGTCCTGATGGTCTTTCTCATAGGGGCCGGGCGTCGCCGAAACAAAGATGGTTTGTGGTCGCTTGCTTTCCCACTCTTCAAATTTCATGGGGCGGTTGTCCAGCGCGGAGGGCAGGCGGAAACCATATTCGACCAGCGTCTCTTTTCGTGAGCGGTCGCCCCGGTACATGGCGCCGATCTGCGGCACCGTGACGTGTGATTCATCAATGACCAGCAGGGAATCGGCGGGCAGGTAATCAAACAGTGTGGGTGGAGGCAGCCCCGGTCCACGACCCGAGAGATAGCGGGAATAGTTTTCAACCCCGGTGCAGTAACCCAGTTCCACCATCATTTCGATATCAAAGCGGGTACGCTGTTCCAGGCGTTGTGCTTCTACCAGTTTGTCGTTTTCCCTTAATACCTGGAGGCGTTCCGCCAGTTCAACCTTGATGGCATCAATGGCGTCAAGAATGGTTTGACGAGGTGTGACATAGTGGGACTTGGGAAAAACGGTGACCCGGGGTACACGACGCAAAACCTCACCCGTTAGCGGATCAAACCAGCTGATGTTTTCCAGTTCCTCATCAAACAACTCCAGCCGTATGGCTTCTTTTTCAGATTCCGCTGGGAAGATGTCGATCACGTCGCCGCGAACCCGGTAGGTGGCTCGCTTCAGTTCCATATCATTGCGGGTGTATTGCAGTTCAGCCAGGCGACGCAATATCTGCCGTTGATCGATGGTGTCGCCACGGCTCAGGTGCAGCACCATCTTGAAATACGACTCCGGATCACCCAAGCCGTAAATGGCCGACACGGTTGCAACGATAATGGCGTCATCCCGTTCCATCAGCGCCTTGGTGGCGGAAAGACGCATCTGTTCGATGTGATCATTTACTGAGGCATCTTTTTCAATAAACGTATCGGAGGAGGGGACATAGGCCTCCGGCTGATAATAGTCGTAGTAAGAGACAAAATACTCTACGGAATTATTGGGAAAGAACTCCCGAAACTCACCATAAAGCTGTGCCGCCAGGGTTTTGTTAGGTGCCATGATCAGCGTCGGGCGCTGCAGGTTCTGGATGACATTGGCGATGGTGAAGGTCTTGCCGGAACCGGTCACCCCCAGCAGCGTCTGGCAGGCCAGGCCGCTGTCGGCGCCGGCGGTCAGTTTACGGATGGCGTCCGGCTGGTCGCCGGCGGGCTGGAAATCGGAGACTACCTGGAATCGTGGGCCCATGGGTTCCTGCTATCCTGTGGATCATGTAGTATTGCGTCGAATGACAAGTTAGTGTGCCAATTCCTTATACAACAGGCCAGTCTGCCTGGCCGGAAGTCCCCGATCCGGGGTGAGACGCTTCCCGAAATAAAGAGGATATCAGCTTGGACCAGCAACTTTCCCGTAGAGTTCAGAGTATTAAACCTTCCCCGACCCTGGCGGTGACCACTCGGGCGGCGGAACTCCGTGCGGCTGGAAAGGATATTATTGGCCTCGGCGCCGGCGAGCCGGACTTCGATACGCCGGATCATATCAAGGAAGCGGCCATCAAGGCGATTCATGATGGCAAGACCAAGTATACCGCGGTGGACGGTACACCTGAGCTGAAGCGGGCGGTGATTGACAAGTTTGCGCGGGATAACGGTTTCAACTATGAGCCGGGGCAGATCCTGGTTTCCTGCGGTGGCAAGCAGAGTTTCTTTAACCTGGCCTTAGCGTTGCTCAATCCTGGTGACGAAGTGGTTATTCCCGCGCCTTACTGGGTGTCCTATCCGGATATGGTCACTATCGCTGAAGGTGTGCCGGTGATTGTGGAAACCACCCAGGCGACCCGCTTCAAAATGAGTGCTGACCAGCTGGAGAAGGCTATCACCGATAAAACCCGGTTGGTGGTCATTAACAGCCCGTCCAACCCGACCGGTACAGCCTACAGTGCCGATGAATTGAAAGCGCTGGCGGAAGTGTTGCTGAAGTACCCCGACGTGATGGTCGCTACCGATGATATGTATGAGCATATCCTCTGGCCGGGGCAGAGCTTCGTGAATATCCTGAATGTTTGCCCTGAACTGTATGATCGAACCATTGTGTTGAATGGGGTGTCCAAGGCCTATTCCATGACCGGATGGCGTATTGGTTATGCCGGTGGACCAAAAGCTTTGATTGCCAGCATGAAAAAGATTCAGTCCCAGAGCACCTCCAATCCCTGTTCCATTGCCCAGGCGGCGGCGGTTGCGGCACTGGCTGGTTCCCAGGAATGCGTGGCAACGATGGTTCAGGCTTTCAAGCAGCGTCATGACCATGTGGTAGAACGCCTGAACCGTTTGCCGGGTGTAGAAGCGATTAAAGCCGATGGCACTTTCTATAGCTTCCCGGATTTCTCCGGTGTGATCGCAGCGAAAGGCTATAAGTCTGACCTTGATCTGGCCGAAGCCTTGCTTGAGGCGGGTGTTGCTATGGTGCCGGGCTCCGCTTTCGGGGCAGAAGGTCATATGCGTTTGTCGTTTGCGACCAGCCTGGAAGCGCTGGATAAGGCGTTGGATCGACTGGCAATCGCGGTTGCCTGATGAATCGTCGTTAATCGTTTACAGAAAGGCCTGTTGATTGCCATGGCATCACAGGCCTTTTTTGTTGGGTGCGGTATAACGCAATGAATTAGCCCGGAAAACCGGTTGACCTCATCTGGGACGATCAGTACCATACGCCTGCATCGACTGATCCCCGATAGCTCAGTTGGTAGAGCAAATGACTGTTAATCATTGGGTCGCTGGTTCGAGTCCAGCTCGGGGAGCCATCAAAACGATGGCGTGATCAGTTGCAATCAACCGGAAGCGAGAGCATCCGGTTTTTTTGTCCGACAGTTTTGTTGGTTACTGTAGAAGGCGGTTAGCTCAGCTGGTTAGAGCGCAACGTTGACATCGTTGAGGTCGCTGGTTCGATTCCAGTATCGCCTACCATTTCCAGGCTTTTAGGAAGCATGGTTGCAGTAAAAAAGTCGGGCAAACTATTGAGTTTTAGTGCTGCTTGAGTATCATGCGGCGCATCTGAAGGCGGTTAGCTCAGCTGGTTAGAGCGCAACGTTGACATCGTTGAGGTCGCTGGTTCGATTCCAGTACCGCCTACCAATTTCGCCATTAATGGCAGTGCGTTAAAAAACAGTTTTACAGGCGGTTAGCTCAGCTGGTTAGAGCGCAACGTTGACATCGTTGAGGTCGCTGGTTCGATTCCAGTACCGCCTACCATCATCAAAAAGGGATCTGCCATGCAGATCCCTTTTTTGTTTTGCGTGTATTAAATGTCATTACTCAGAGGGCGGTGTGAGATCTCCCTCCGAGTGTGTGTTCAGTGTCTAGTTTTCGATGACATAACAGGGTTCATAATGGCTGCCGGGCAATTTCATCCGGTGCTGGGCGACGAATGAACTGAGTAGTTCATCAATGCGCAGCATCAATTCCGGTTCGCCAGACAGTCTGAACGGGCCGTGTTGCTGAATGATTTTGATGCCGCTTTCCTTGATATTGCCCGCCACGATTCCGGACATTGCACGACGAAGGTTCGCTGCCAGTTCGCTGGCGGGCATATCGTGTTTCAGGTGCAGTCCTGCCATGGACTCGTGGGTGGGTTCAAAGGGCTCCTGGAACAACCGGTCAATGGTCAGTTCCCAGTTAAAGTAGTAAGCATCCTTACTGGCCCGACGGAAGCGGGTGACTTTGTCCAGACCGGTTTTCATGGTGTCAGCCACGGTCGCGGGATCATCAATGATGATCTTGTACAGCGCCTGCGCTTCTTTGCCCAGTGTGGCGCCAATGAAATCGTCAATGCGCTGGAAGTATTCTTCGGCACTTTTCGGACCGGTAAAGACCAGGGGGAATGGAATCTGCCGGTTATTTTCGTGCAGTAGCACCCCGAGAATATAGAGAATTTCTTCGGCTGTACCGGGGCCGCCCGGGAAAACGACAATGCCATGTCCAAGCCGGACAAACGCTTCCAGTCGTTTTTCGATATCCGGCATGATCACCAGTTCGTTGACGATCGGGTTCGGGCTTTCGGCGGCAATAATGCCGGGTTCAGTCAGACCGATGAAGCGGCCTTTGTTGATGCGCTGTTTGGCATGACCGATATAGGCGCCTTTCATCGGCCCTTTCATGGCGCCGGGGCCACAGCCGGTGCAGATATCCAGGCCACGCAGCCCCATCTGGTAACCGACGACCTTCGTATAAAGATACTCTTCCCGACCGATGGAGTGACCACCCCAGCAAACGACAATGTTAGGCGGCTGTTTGGGAACGAAGGCGCGGGCATGACGGAGGATCTCGAAGACCAGGTTAGTGACATCCCGGGGTTCATTGAGTTCGAAGAGACCCTGTTCCTCCATCTCGCTGAATACATAGAGGATGTCACGCAGTACGGAAAACAGGTTCTCTTTGACGCCAAGAATCAGCTTCTGGTTAACGAACGCGCAGGCGGGCGCGTTGATCAGTTCCAGCTTAAGTCCGCGGGGCTCCTGGATGATGCGGATGTCGAAGTCTTCATGCTCCGCCATCAATTCATGTGCGTTATCTTTTTCTGACTCGCAGTTCAGTACCGCCAGTGCACACTGGCGGAACAGGGTGTAAAGCCCCGTCTTGCTGGTGTCCTGAAGCTTGCTGACCTCGTGGCTGGACAGCACGTTCATGGACCCGGTGGGGTTGACGATTGCCGTTACAGTATCGCAATGACCCATGCACATCTCCCTCTGCATGTGAACGTAAAAATCTGAAAGAACGAATGGTTTCGAGTGGTGTTCTGACCGGCGAATAATGAAAAAGTTGCCGATTATCAGTTCAGTATAGTGAATACGCCTGATTGTCAGTAATGGCGTATAGATCTGTTATATCCCTGTGAGGTGGTCTCTGTCCAGTTTGCGGAAGGGCAAAATGTTACGGGTTGTTGCCGATCCGAAAAGGCGCTTGCAATTTATCGGGAGGATTACAACAATCGGCTCTGGCAGGGCTAGCGATTCTCGCTTACCTGTACCCTGAAAGCAGACGCATAGAACAAAACAAAGAACAAGAACCGACAAAACGGGTTTCGACTGGGAGGGTTGTCATGTCCGAAGAACAGGTCGTGATTGTGGACGAGGAAAACCAGGTGACAGGTTCGGCGCCGCGGTCTGTCATGCGACGAGACGGGTTGTGTCATCGGGCGACGTTTATCTTTGTCTTTGATTCAGAAGGTTGCCTGTATATCCAGAAGCGGACGCTGACCAAGGATGTCTACCCCGGCTATTTTGATCTCGCCGCGGGTGGTGTGGTGGCCGAAGGGGAAGATTATGATTCGGCGGCTGCCCGTGAACTGTCGGAAGAGCTGGGCATCAGCGATGTGCCACTGTTGCCCCGTTTTCATTTTTATTACCACTCCGATGCGTGTCGTTTGTGGGGCAAGGTTTTCACCTGTGTCTATGACGGTCTGCTGACCTTGCAGGCAGAGGAAGTGGCGGGCGTGATCAGGGAAAAGCCGGAGGCTGTGTTGGCGGAACCTGAAAAGTACCCTTACACGCCGGATACGCTGGTCGCCTTGGAGCGGCTGATCCATTTAGAGAACGAAGAGAACACCTCGGAACAGGAGTAAATGCCAGTATGTTCACCGGAATCGTGCAGGGCCGGATGCCGGTCGCAGCGGTTGACAGCAAACCGGATTTCTCAACGCTGACGATTCAGATGGATCCCGCCTTGCTGGAGGGATTAAAGACGGGCGCCAGTATCGCAGTAAACGGCGTCTGCCTTACGGTGACTGCGTTTGGTGATGGTCAGGTATCGTTCGATGTGATGAAAGAAACGCTGCGAGTGACCAACCTGGTGGATGTTCAACCTGGGTCGTTTGTGAATGTAGAGCGCGCTGCACGTTTTTCCGATGAGATTGGTGGCCACCTGCTTTCAGGGCATGTTCACGACACCGTTGTTGTAAAAGAGGTGATTCGTGAGCCTGAGAATACAACGATCCTGTTTACAGTGGATGCTCGCTGGCGGGATTACCTGATGCCAAAAGGTTATGTAGCACTGAACGGCGCCAGCCTGACGCTGGGTGAAACTGTAACGGACGATGAATTCCGGGTTCACCTGATTCCGGAAACCCTTCGTTTAACAACGTTTGCAACGGTAGAGCCGGGCGACAAGGTGAATCTTGAAATCGATAGTCAAACTCAGGCTGTCGTGGATACGGTGAAACGCTGTCTTGGCGATCAGGCGTTTGTGCAGCGGTTGATGTCTAAATAAGTAGCCTGTTTTTGTTATAGCCGTGTGCGATTAGCCGTTGTTGTTTATTTGGATTTCAACAGACAAGCCAAATAAAGCGCCCGATATAACATTGGGAAATACTGAGATTGCTAATCGGTATGACAGATAATGGACGCTCAGTCGTGCAGCTTCTATAAATATAAGTAGCTCACTACAGTGTCCAAGCGTGGGTTGCCTACGCTGCTGAGCTTAAGCAAGAAAGAAAGCCGCTCAACCTGCATATATGGGTTCCGCGGCTTTTCTCTTTTCTGTCGTAGAAAAAACAGCCTGGGCACTTTGAGGTACTCAGGCTGTTGAGGGTTCAGGTGTCTTTGTTATCAGAAGATAATCTTGACGACGTCACTGAACCGCTTGGCAAAGTGTGCGGTCATACCTTCCTGTATATAGTCGGGTAATTCTTCATAGTCCCGCTTGTTAGCCTCAGGCAGAATGACTTCATGAATGCCGCTACGTCTTGCTGCAATCACCTTTTCGCGAATGCCTCCCACTGGGAGAACCAGGCCGGTTAGTGTCAACTCACCGGTCATGGCTAGTGGTCGTGGTTTCTGGTTACGTGCCAGGCTTAACAGGGCGCTGGCCATGGTGATGCCTGCACTGGGGCCATCCTTCGGCGTAGCGCCTTCCGGTACGTGCAGGTGGATAAACGCCTTGTCGAAAAAGTCCGCAGGGCCGCCAAACTTTTTCAGATGACTCATTACATAGCTGTAAGCGATTTCGGCGGATTCTTTCATCACCTCGCCCAGCTTTCCGGTCAGTTTGAAGCCTGGGCGAAGTGTATGGATGCAGGACGCTTCAACCGGGAGTGTCGCACCGCCCAGAGACGTCCAGGCCAGACCCGTAATAACACCCACACCCTGGACAATTTTTTCTTTACGGAAATAGGGGGCGCCCAGGTAATCGGGAAGATTCTTGGCGGTAACCGATAACTTCAGCTCCGGTTCTTTCAGAATTTGCACGACAGATTTGCGAATGATCCGTGCGAGCAGTTTTTCCAGGTGACGAACACCGGACTCTCGGGCGTATCCTTCAATAATCTGTTTCAGTGTTGTATCTGACAGTTTGATCTGGCTCTTCTTCAGCCCCGCCTTTTTCAGCTGCTTGGGCCAGAGGTGGTTTTTGGCAATCGCCACTTTCTCGCGCGTGATATAGCCGGACAGGCGGATCATATCCATCCGATCCAGCAGTGGCCCGGGAATGGTGTCCAGCTGGTTGGCAGTACAGATAAACAGTACCTTGGACAGGTCGATACGCATGTCCAGGTAGTGATCCAGGAACTCGGTGTTTTGCGAGGGATCCAGTACTTCCAGCAGGGCGGAGGCGGGATCACCCCGGAATGATGAACCAATCTTGTCGATCTCATCCAGCATGATCACCGGGTTGGCAACATCCACTTCTTTCAGTGCCTGCACCAGCTTGCCGGGCATGGCGCCGATATAGGTGCGTCGATGCCCCTTGATTTCGGATTCATCCCGCATGCCGCCAAGACTGAAACGGTAGAATTTGCGCCCCAGGGCTTCGGCCACGGATGTGCCAATCGAGGTTTTGCCAACCCCCGGCGGGCCGACCAGCAGCAAGATAGAGCCGGAGACTTCGCCTTTGTAAGCGCCAACCGCCAGGAATTCTATGATCCGGTCTTTGACGTCATCCAGCCCGTCATGATCACGATCAAGTACTTTTCGGGCATTTTCTAAATTCAATTTGTCTTCAGAGCAGACGCCCCAGGGAACTGAGGTGGCCCAGTCAAGGTAGTTACGGGTAACACCAAATTCCGGTGAGCCGATCTCCAGCAGAGCCAGCTTGTGCAACTCTTCATCAATTTTCTTCTGGACGGGTTCCGGCACCGTTTTGCCTTTCAGGCGCTGCTGGAATTCTTCGATTTCCGCGGTTTTGTCATCTTTGGAAATACCCAGTTCCCGCTGAATAACCTTGAGTTGTTCTTTCAGGAAGAACTCACGCTGGTGCTTGCTGATCTTGAGATTAACGGCTTCACTGATTTCGCTCTGCAGCTTGGCGACTTCCTGCTCCTTGCGGATCAGCACCAGTACTTTTTCCATACGACGCTGTACGGAAATGGTTTCCAGTACTTCCTGTAATTCAGCACCACGGGCGGTGGTGATAGCAGCAGCAAAATCAGCCAGCGGTGACGGATCACGGGGGCTGAACCGGTTCAGATAGTTTTTCAGTTCTTCGCTGTAGAGCGGATTCAGTGGCAGCAGTTCCTTGATGGCATTAATCAGTGCCATGGCGTAAGCCTTCAGGGTATCTGGATCTTCCTCGCTGCTGACCGGGTAGGTCACCTGGACCAGGTAGGGCGGGGTGCGGCGCAGCCATTTGACGATCTTGAAGCGCTGCATGCCGAGGGCGATGAACTGAATCTGGTCATCCACTTCCACCAGGTTGTGAATCTTGACAGCGCAGCCAATCTCGGGGAACTGGTCTGGCGTGGCTTCGTCTGAATCGGGGATATTGTCGATAAACGACAATCCCATGACCATCTGGTCCGACTGGGCGACCCGCTTCAGGGTGTCTTCCCAGGGGGCGGCAGCGAACACCAGCGGTTGCACCTGTGCCGGGAAAAAGGGCCGGTTACTGGCAGGAATCAGGTAGAGTTTGTCTGGCAGCGCCTGCTGGGGAATCACCAGTCCGGTGCTGGCCTGGGTGGATTCTTCAGCTTCATCGGAAATGATTTCCGGGGATTCTTTCTCTTGTTCGCTCATTGTACACCGAATGCTGTTTCCAGGTTTTGCCATCCCTGCCGTCAGGAAGCTGACGCTATGCCGGTTTTGCGGGCCCTGAGGATGACTCAAATGACATCATGCCTCTATAGATTGGGATGGAGACGGGGTTTTTAAATGGTGATACGTTAATTATGGCCAATATGCGCCTGCCTGTTGGAAATCACGATGATTTCTGTCAGGAGAAATGACCAACGGTAGCGGGTTAGGGTAGTGAATTGCTTTTTTGTGCGCAGGGCCGTGTAATGAGGGGCGCGAGACCGCCATTGTCACAACAATAATAACGATAAAAAGAACAATCACAGGAGAGAGTCATGGGAATACGGCGCACAAGAACCGTAAAACCCCTGTTCTCATCGTCGCAGTTTGACAGGAACAGACATTTCATCTGGCTGAAATGGCCGCTACTACTTTTGATGCTGGCACCACCGGCCTGGAGCCTGACCATCAAGGGGGTCGATATCCCCGAGGTGCTTCCTGCCCGGGACAGCCGTCCGGAGCTGGTTTTGAATGGCGCCGCCCTGCGAACCCAGTACCTGCTGGTGAATACCTACATTGGTCAGCTCTATCTGGAACAGCCCATGCAATCATCCGAGGCAATTTTTGCTGATGATGGCCACAAGCGCATGGTATTTCATGTCCTGATGAAGCGGATCAGTGCCCGCCGTGTGGCCAATGCCTTCTATGAAGCCCTGCAGCTCAATATCACCAAAGAGGAGCAGCAGGCGCTGGAATCCGAGATCAATACCATGATCAGTATGTTTGAGGGCCGGATGAAGGCGGGTGATAAAGGGGAAATTGATTATATACCCGGGCTGGGCACCCGGGTTCGCATCAGTGGCAAGGATAAAGGGATTATTCCCGGAAAAGCCTTCTTTAATGCACTGCTCTCGGTCTGGATTGGTGAAAACCCTATCAACCGGACGTTCAAGGAAGGCATTCTCGGGCTTGAGGTTTCCGAGCCGATTGAAGTCGCAGAGCAGGATCAGGGCGCCTGATCAGGCACCCTGCCGCCATCCCCGTCGAAGGCTGTCTGCGGTAAAGACAGCCAACGCTATCCAGATAAACAGAAAGCTGACCAGCCGGTTATTGTCGAACGGTTCGTTATAGACAAAAATCGCCAGGCACAGCGACAGGCTGGGGCCGATGTATTGGGTGAATCCCAGTGTTGATAGCCGGATGCGTGTTGCTGCGGCTGTGAACAGGAGCAGTGGTACGGTTGTGATAACCCCTGCAAACATCAGCCAGAGGCTGAGTTCCGGCTGTTCTACCCGAAAGGCATGGCTGTCTGTACTGACCAGGTAGCCAAACCAGGCCAGACAGAAAGGCAGCATTAATGCCGTTTCCGCCAGCAGACCGCTGACCGCTGGCAATGCAGCTTGTTTGCGAACCAACCCGTAAAAACCAAACGTAGTGGCAAGTACGAGTGCCACAATGGGCAACTTGCCTGTTGTGATGACCTGCCAGGCAACACCGGTTAAGGCCAGCAGAACGGCCAGGACTTGAGGACGTGTCAGGCGTTCCTGCAGAAACAGCATGCCCAGCAGAACATTGACCAGCGGATTGATGAAATAGCCCAGGCTGGCCTCGGTAATACGATCATCGCTCACAGCCCAGATAAATGTCAGCCAGTTCACGGCGATCAGGCTGGAGGAGAGCAGCAGTATCCGACAGGTTCGCCAGTTACGCAGTGCCGCAAGGGATTGCTTGCACGCCGAACCCTGCCAGAAACTAAGCAGCCAGAGTGCGCCGCCCAGTAGCAGAAATGACCAGAAGACCCGGTGTGCCAGCACCTCCATGGCGGAGGCGGCTTCCACCTGTTTAAAGTAAACCGGCATAAACCCATAAAAGCTGAAAGCGGCGATCGCAAAAAAAAGGCCGGAGCGGGTATTGGTCTGTGTCACTGCGTTACCGTTATACCGGGTTTCCGCAGGCGGGCTGAGATAGGCCGCAACCTGGAAAACCGTATCCTTGGGAAAAATTGTTTTTTTCTGAACTGCGCTGATAAAAAAGAACAATCTATCGGGCGCGGGGTCTACTGTTGCGGGGAAAGCTGCGTTAGAATGCGCGCCTTCAACAACATAGATTTCAGCCGGCAGGGTAGGCGGCCCGTTCTGGGGCGCACCGTATCGGCTAACGTATTCTAAGCGAAAGCGCCCGCGTTAATCACGCATCAATCAGACGCTATTACTATTCATCCGTTTCGAGAGAACAGTTCCCTGGAGTTAGGTAGATGGCTCACAGCCTCATGGAGTTCGCACTCCTTTGTCTGACCTCATTATTTACCATGATCAATCCGGTCAGCATTACACCGGTATTCAGTTCGATCACGGCCGATTTGCCGGTGCAACAGGCGCGTCATGTGGCGTTGAAGGCGACCATGACGGCGTTTGCGATCCTGGTCACTTTTGCGTTGACCGGTTCGATTATTTTCAAGGTGTTTGCGATTTCCGTGAACAGCCTGAAGATTGTCGGTGGAGTGTTGTTCTTCCTGATGGGCTATGAGATGGTTCAGGCGCGTATGGGCCGTACCCGGATCGACAAGCAGGAAGAAATGGAAGATCTGGAGGAATACACCAATAACGTGGCAATCACGCCGTTGGCGATTCCGTTGATCTGTGGTCCGGGTGCTATTGCTACCGTGATCATCTTGATGGAGCAGCACAAGGATATTCTGTTCCGTTCGGTGCTGTTCCTGTCAATCCTGACCGTAATTGGCGTGACTTACCTGTTCCTGCTGTTCGCCAAGCCGATCATGGATCGCCTGGGTGAAAGTGGTAACAAGGTGCTGATGCGGATTATGGGTTTGATCGTGATGGTTATCGCGGTGGAATACTTCTTTGGCGGCTTGAAGCCGATGCTGCGGGATATCTTTGAAATCGTCCCGTTGGTTAATCCGTAACTCTCTATCAGGCTGCCTGACTCTGGTCCGGCAGCTTGATCGGCCGTTTGGCCGTTTCTTCCCCGCAGATATTAGGAAACTCGACGTGCGCAGCTTCCTGCTCCAGAAACAGTAATGCGTCTTCCAGATGTTTGAATTGCCGCTGACGGTAACAACTGGCGCCACGGCGATCCCGGTATTCCATATAAAGGAAAACGCGAGATTCAATAAAGATCTTGTGGATTTTCACCTTCCCAGCTGCCAGCCAACAGTAAATCGGGCAATGGTAGCGGGTGTGGTGAATATGGCGACTGAACGCATCAAGGTGGACGATGGTGTCAGAAAGGATTTCGGTCGCGGGCTTTCGTGTAGGATGATGGAAGGTAACAGTCCCGCTGACGGAGTCCATAGTAGTGCCTGGAAGGTGAAAAAATGCCGGTTTGTCGTTCTGACAGTCAATAAGCTGCATTTAATCACCTTTGTTATATCGCCTCAATATATGGATGCGGGCAGGGAAGAGCTGTCGCAATGATGATCTATGGAAAGGGATAGTGGTTTTAACGCCCCTGTTCCGTAAATGCCGCAGATTGTTCCGGATGAGGTTGTTTCAGGCACGGAACTGGTATACATTTCGCCTCGCTTTCGGGGCACAGCCCGAAACGAAAGCAGATCAGCTGGTGAGGTGTCCGAGTGGCTGAAGGAGCACGCCTGGAAAGTGTGTATACGGCAACGTATCGAGGGTTCGAATCCCTCCCTCACCGCCAGAATTGAAAAGCCTGCTACCCAATGGGTAGCAGGCTTTTTTCGTTATGGGAATGATGGTTTTATCGGGTATAGCTCTGATCAACCCGGCGCATGAAAATACCAGTTCACGCCCCACACGCTCAGAATAGTGAGGATCAAACCGCCAAAGGTAATCCTGAACTGGCGTGAGAAGCCGGAAAGTTCCAGTTTCAGACCTGCTTCAACCAGTTTGATCTCAACTCTGACATCTTTAATCTCACCCCAAATTTCCTGTATTTCCTCTTGCATGGTGTGCAAATCCTGCCGGACTTCTTCCCTTAGCTCTGTAATGGCTGACTCTGTGCGAAACTGCATCTGAAGCAGGGTCTCTTGCATAACCATTAGATCTTGTTTTGTTGCGTTGTATTCGGGGGCAAGGCTTTTGTCGAGCTGATGCGCCAGCTCTTCATCAATGCCGAGGCGTTTGAGTTCATTGAACAGGTTTTTCGTCATAATCCCTGCCGCGTTGTTGGTTGCATTCTATTGATGGCAACAAGCGTAGTCTTTCTTCTTCGAAACGCGAATGTTCTTGGTTCCATGGCACCTAATGCATGCCTATGGAAAAAGGGGGGAAGATCCGGGGCTTTGTGTCTGTGCTATTTTTCTGAATAGATTTATCGTTTAGATGGGCAAGGGCTGTATGATTTTATGCAAACCATAGCCCTTGCATTTTGAATTATTCACGAATCAGGCGGGTAACTTTGTCATAGATTTCGTTAAGTGACTGTGAGCAATTTGCACCATAATGAAATTCCTTGTGACAGTTTGGGCATAAGGCGACAGTGTTTGTGATAGTGTCAGACCCTCCCTCTGCCAGATGCTTTAAATGGTGCACTTCTAAATAAGGTTCGCCGTGTGCAGTGTTGAATGGTGCTGAAGTAGAGCAGCTTTCGCATGTGCCATTTGCTTCTTTAAGCACCCACGCTTTTACTTTTGGGTCTCGTATGAATTGAGTGACTTTGTTGGTAGATGTTGTTGGTTTTACAATACCTACTGGGCATTCTAGATTCTGTTTATTCTTTAGAGTTCTTACTTGATCCTCAAAGCTCGCCATGTCGATAGGACTCCTTCCTTCGATATCGCAAATCAGGCGTTCTAAAAGTTCAACATTGTTTGAGCCAACATTCTTGGCAGGCCTTAGCCCTGAAACCCATTTTCTCCCCATCAGTGAAAATACATACGAGATGTTTTGCATCCTATACTCGTAAGCTTTTTCAGTTCTTCCAAACTTGTCTGAAAGCTCGGAATAATAGTGTTTCTTTATGAAAGCTTCATTGTTTGACTCTTTTTTCAGCATATCAATATATGCAACTACAGATGCTTTCAGCTCTTCTTTGCTCCATTGCTTGTTCAATTTTTTTCCTTGATGTTAACGGCGTTGTAGCTGTTTTTGTTGTCACAGTTGTCATTTAAAGGGGGGCGAAAATCGCTTTTAATCCAGCACGATAGCCTTCAGAGGCTTGGTGCAGTCGTTTGCGCCCGTCTATAAATCCTAATAAATAACTTGAACGTTCGATCAAGGATTAAAACAGAATGGGGAGGTTCGTGCTATAGGTAGCGTTTGTCGTCTTTGTGGGGGATGAGTCTGTGGTGCTTATTAGTTTTTTTGTAGGCTGGAAGCAAAATTTTTCTCAAATTAGTAGGGTTTACTGAATTATCCCCGATTAGTGCTCAGTCAACTGTATGCACTTGAGTGCTGAATGCTGTTTGATGGCGTCAAAGTCCCTGTCACGATGCAGGAGTGGCAGGTTGGCTTGCATGGCTGTGACTGCGATCAGGCAGTCAAGGCTCTTGCGAATGGTAACTCCATGTTTGCGCAGTTGGCGGTACAACATTGCAGAATCACGAAAGTAGGATTGGTGAACCGGGTAACTGGTCAGGCTTGTCATAAGGGTTTCAGTTTTCCGGCAGGCGCTTTCTGAACGGATTCCCTGTAAGACTTCCATAAGTATAATGGGACAAATACAGGCATCACCGGTGTTAAGTAGCATTTCCAGAGAAGCAACCTGTGGAGTGTCGGTCCCGTTAAAAAAATCGATCCAGACGCTGGTGTCAACAAGGGTATCCATTTAACGGGTTTCCCTCATGGCATTGAGGTCTCCTTCCCAGCTGATTTTGCCTTTGAGCGCGAGAAGTTCTTTTTGACGCGCACGGCGAACCAGCTCGCGCAAAGCAAAATCGACCAGTTCACGGCGGGAACTCAGGCCTGACAGAGATAACGCCTCTTCAACCAGTGCCTGATCCAGCACGATGTTGGTTCGTATTGTGTCACTCATCGTATACACTTTTTTTAATGAAATATGTGTATCAGTAGAGTAGGTGCTTTTGAAAAAGTTCACAACTAATCTATGAGTTCTGATTTTTCGGCATGATTTGGACAGTAACACTATGAATTTTCAGCAAAATTAAACTTTTTTATACGCTGGGAGGTTGTTTCAGGCCCCCTTCTGATATACAGTACGCCTCGCTTTCGGGGCACAGCCCAAAACGAAAGCAGATAAGCTGGTGAGGTGTCCGAGTGGCTGAAGGAGCACGCCTGGAAAGTGTGTATACGGCAACGTATCGAGGGTTCGAATCCCTCCCTCACCGCCAGATTTGAAAAGCCTGCCACCCATTGGGTGGCAGGCTTTTTTCGTTATAGTAAAAAATTTTGGCCATGCATAAATCTCATGGCCTGAAATTAAGACTGCTGTCGTGGTAACGTTGCCCCTTGATTTTCTGACTCACTTTTGTGGAGTGAGTTCTATCCGTTAAGGAGTGCAATTGGCCTTATCATGAATGCGCTTCAATTAATGATATTTGCTTGTATGGGGTATCAGCGGGTCTGGAATTAACCCAGTGCATGAAAATACCAGTTCACACCCCAAACGCTTAGAATCGTGACGATCAAGCCGCCAAAGGTGATCCAGAACTGACGTGAGAACCCGGCCAAGTCCAACTTCAAGCCTGCTTCAACCAGCTTTATTTCACCTCTGACATCCTTGAGTTCACCACGTACATCTTTAATATCCCCTCGAATCTCCTGAATTTCCTCCTGCATAGTGTGCATGTCCTTCCGGACTTCCTCCCTTAGTCCTGTGATGGCAGATTCTGTGCGAAACTGCATCTGCAACAGGGTTTCCTGCATGACCAGAAGGTCTTGTTTGGTTGCGTTGTATTCAGGAGCGAGGCTTTTGTCGAGCTGATAGGCCAGCTCTTCATCAATACCAATGCGCTTGAGTTCTTTGAATAGATTTGTCGTCATAGTCCACACTGCATTGTTAGTGACATTTTAGGGATGGCAGCAAGCATAGTATTTTTTGTTGGGAACGCTAATGAGCATGTGTCTGGATGTTGACCAGCTTTGAGGTGGTGGCTGATTGGTTAGGGCACATTGAGCATTTTTATGGATAGGAGCTTCCTCACGGTTTGCTGTATAGAGATCATTTCGCCTCCACTGGAGCATTAGCCCAGGTTATAAGCACTGGATAAGAAAAGGCTTGAGCGCCATATTGCATTTATTCACCTTTCCTTGCCATTTGTCATAAAAAAGACGCCGCTGTTGCCATTAGGATGACTGCCTTATTTCCGTTCAACCCGCCTGGGTATCGTCAAACAGGGCATAAGCCACGTACCCTCGGCGACCTGATCAGCGAGGAGCAGTAATGGCGATCAAGATGAATATGGATATCATGGAGTTGGTGTTCTACTTCTGGCAGGCCACCAGTGACAGGGATAAGGTCGGGGAAGCATTCATTATGTCCATTGCTGGTCATGAGGCGATGAAACCCGTTTACTCGGATGAGTTTACCGTTGAATCTGTCCGTCGTGCGCTGAGCGCCATCAGTAACCGGGAACGGTTCAGTGCGGATCACCAGTGTGAATCCCGCTTCTGGAACAATAATATGTGGGCCATGGAAGACATGGGCCTGATGGAAGCCATGATGGCGCCGCTCAAGGTGATGAACCTGAGTGGTATCCAGATGGCTGGTGACTATGAAGTGGTCATTCTTCCCCTGCACATGGATGATTACTACCTCAAGGGTAATACCCTGTACGTTAACTTCTTCCGCCTGCAGGCAGATATCATGGGCGGTGATGAGCTCAAGATGGATGGTGTTGAGTTCAAGCAGTGGGTTGAGCGTACATTAAATGCAGCATAATGCATTGCTCGTACCAGGGGTTCACCAGCCCCTGACCTTTCGGGATGGGTAAAGATAAAGCGCAATGCGAGGGCTAATGTTACTTGATCGCGTACCGTCTGGAATGACGGTCATTGCTGCGACTGCTGAATAAAAGCGCGTAACTGGGCAATCAGGATTTTCTTGTCTTCCCGGCTCAGAAATTTACCCAATTCTTCTTCCTGTCCATGGGAGCGAATCCAGAGGTGGTGTGGCTCCCAGGGATGGGAAGGTTGTCGAACCACAAAATGTGCCCAGATCCGGTGATAATGCAGGGTGGTTTGTGGTTGGTAATAACCTTTTTCGATCGTCACCTGATAATCCGTAAAGGTAATGATCTCCTTGCGCTGACGTTGCCAGGCGCAGTAATACAGGCCGGCAGCGAGTGCTATGATTTCCAGCAGCGAGAAGGGCAATACCAGATAGGCGCCAGCATACATCAGGCTGGTGGCGATGGTGAGCGACAGGCTTGACAGTATGAGCAGAAACCAAAGGTTCCCTTTCCAGCTCAGTGAGTCATTGGGTTGGAGCAGGATGGAGCCTGTCAGTGTGTTGTAATCAAGGTCTGTGGTGACCATCTTTCTGGAACCGAATGCAATGTCATCTGATCAGGGCGAAACAAGGCTCTGGTGTTCAGAGCATAGATAACAGGCGTAAAACTGTCGCTGTTTTACCAAATACAGGTTGTTGGTGGTGGTGATGTGAACAGTCATGCATTTATAAAGCGTGAAGCCTTATTTCGTTTTTACGCGGAACTGAATGACTTTTTGCCCAAGCGCTACCGGCAATGTGATTATCGGATAAGGTTTATCGGGCGGCCTGCTGTTAAAGATCTGATTGAGGCGCAGCAGGTACCGCATACGGAAGTGGATCTTATTCTTGTGAATGGAAACCCTGTTAGCTTTAGGCATTCGCTGAAGGGTGGGGAGCGAGTATCTGTCTATCCGGTTTTTGAACGGCTTGATATCCAGTCGGTCAACCGATTGCGGCCTGCACCATTACGTCATCCCTGTTTTATTGCTGATGTTCACCTTGGCAAGCTTGCACGTTATCTACGGATTCTGGGATTGGATGTTTTGTACCAGAACGATTATGAAGACGAAACGATCATAGCGGTCAGTCAGCAGACACACCGAATTATTCTGACCCGGGATCTGGGCATATTGAAAAATAGCCGAGTGACTCATGGGTATTGGCTACGAAATACCGATCCTGTGAAACAACTGAAAGAAGTGGTACAGGCGCTGCAGCTGGAATCGAACTTCAAACCGTTTACCCGTTGTTGTGTTTGTAATGGTCAGTTGCAATCCGTAA
The DNA here is from genome assembly GCF_057552235.1 of Kistimonas ophiarachnellae. NCBI lineage: Bacteria > Pseudomonadati > Pseudomonadota > Gammaproteobacteria > Oceanospirillales > Endozoicomonadaceae > Kistimonas > Kistimonas ophiarachnellae. The sequence continues at coordinate 21,300 of NZ_BAAJPA010000019.1, forward strand.
GGGCTGGGCAGGTATGGCATCTGATTCAGCCGGATACGCGACACTATTATGATACCTTTTATCAGTGCGATGCATGCCAGCAAGTCTTCTGGAAAGGCAGTCATTATGCACGGATATTAGCTCAGTTAATGGAAGAAGGCATTGAGCTGCAGGTAGACTCTACCTAGGTATTAATCCAGTTAGTGCAGGTGAATGACTCTTTGGTTACTGCTGCCACGCCACGCCAGTGAAAGATCGCGTTTCTCCAGTTCAAATTTTCCGTCAATCAGAACATCAACATAATCCATGATTTCACGTTGAGAATCCGTCAGGGTCTCCAGTGTGTAGCCGGTCCAGAGCCAGATGTCCTTGTCGGGATATTCTGCTTTTACCCGCTTCACGAGTTTCAGAATGCCGTCAATATTACCCGGGAACAGGGGGTCACCACCGGACAGAGAAAGGCCGTCACGGTGAATACGGGTATCACCGAGATCCCTGATAACCTGGTCTTCCATTTCTGCCGTAAAAGGATGACCGCCAGCCGCATTCCAGGAGCTGGAATTGTGGCAGCCTTTGCAGAAATGGTCGCAGCCACTGACAAACAGCGTACAGCGGGTGCCAACGCCATTGACGACATCAATCGGGTAATACTGGAGATAGTTCATGGCGACTCGGACGGTAGCAGTCGGCCATTACCGGGTAATGGCCGACTTAAGGTTAGGACAGGTTAGAGGTGTTTGACGCGACGAACCACTTCTTCCTGCTTGCCGCGGATAAAGGGACGGCTGTTAGGCTGGCCCAGGTAACCACAGACACGACGAGTCACTGACATCTTGTCGGAATTGCGGTTTTTGCACTGCGGGCATTCAAATCCACGGCTGGTGGCGTTGAATTCCCCTTCGTAACTGCAGACATAGCAGGAGTCATTCGGGGTATTGGTGCCGTAATAGGGAACCTTGTCGTAGGTGTAGTCCCAGACGTTTTCCAGTGCTTTCAGGTTATGGGTCATGTTCGGATATTCGCCATAACAAATGAAACCGCCAGATGCGTACTGCGGGTAATCCTGTTCAAAGTCCACCTTGTCGTAAGGGGTGACTTTTTTCTGGACGTCCAGGTGGAATGAGTTGGTGTAATACCCTTTGTCGGTGACGCCTTCAATCACACCAAAGGCTTTCTCGTCCAGGCGGCAGAAACGGTCACACAGGCTTTCGCTGGGCGTGGAGTAGAGGCTGAAGCCATAGCCGGTTTCCGCTTTCCAGCGATTTACGGCATTGCGTAAATGCTCAACAATCCCCAGGCCTTTCTGGCGCAGTTCAGCGGAATCGTAGATATCACACTGGCCATAGAGTGCGTTGATGGTTTCGTGAATGCCGATATAGCCCAGGGAGATGGACGCACGACCATTCTTGAAGATCTCGCTGACCTTGTCTTCCGGCTTCAGGCGTACACCACAGGCGCCTTCTACGTAGAGAATCGGTGCAACGCTGGCGCGCACCTTGTCGAGGCGTTGGATACGGGTCATCAGGGCTTCACGGGCCAGTTCCATACGCTGGTCCAGCAGTTTGAAGAAGGCGGCTTCCCGGGCGTCTTTATCCTGCTCCGCTTTGGCGCTTTCAATGGCAATGCGCGGCAGGTTCAGGGAGACAACGCCCAGGTTGTTGCGGCCGTCGTGTACCAGCTTGCCGTTTTCTTCGTAAGTGTTCAGGAATGAACGACAGCCCATCGGGGTCTTGAAGCTACCGGTGACTTCGACCAGCTTGTCGTAATTCAGAATATCGGGATACATCCGCTTGCTGGCACATTCCAGGGCCAGTTGCTTGATATCGTAGTTGGGATCTTCAGGGGCGAAGTTCACACCTTTCCTGATACCAAACACCAGTTTGGGGAAGACCGGGGTCTTCTTGTTGCGACCCAGACCACGGATCCGGTTTTTCAGGATCGATTTCTGCACCAGGCGTTCTTCCCAGCTGGTGCCCAAGCCGAATCCAAAAGTGACAAACGGCGTTTGTCCGTTAGCGGTGTGCAGGGTGTTGACCTCATACTCCAGCGCCTGGTAGGCGTCGTAGCAATCTTTTTCGGTCATTTCCATCGCGTATTCACGGGCCTTGTCTTCGTCACCAATCCAGCGCATGCCCTGGGTAAGATGCTTGTCAAAGGTTTTGCGAACGTAAGGCGCGTGAATCCGGTCAATCTCGTTGATGCTGGTGCCGCCGTAGATATGGCTGGAAACCTGGGCAATGATCTGGGCAGTAATCGCCGCCGCCGTGGTAATGGATTTTGGTGTTTCAATTTCCGCATTCCCCATACGGAAACCGTTGGTCATCATGCCTTCGATATCGATCAGCATGCAGTTAAACATGGGGAAGAAGGGCGAATAATCCAGATCGTGGTAATGGATTTCACCCCGGTCGTGAGCGGTGCTGATATGGGCCGGAAGAATGTGCTGCTTGGCATAATGCTTGGCGACAACACCCGCCAGCAGATCCCGCTGGGTGGGGATGATCTTGCTGTCTTTGTTGGCGTTTTCGTTGAGCAGTTCTTCGTTATCCTGGTTGATGATGCTCAGGATGTCACGGCTCAGGGCGTTGCGGGATTCACGCTCAATATCCCGGCTCTTGCGGTATTCAATGTATTTGCGCGCGGCATTGGAGTACTGGCTGCGCATCAGCAGGTCTTCCACCTGGTTCTGGATGTCGTAGATATCGACGACATCACAGTCGGCCACACTCTGCTCGATCTCGCGGGCAACCTGCTCGGCGAAGGCATCGTCTTTGAGATGGACATCATTCAGGGCGCTGGCCACGGCCTTGGCAATACGTGGCGCGTCAAAAGGCTTGCGTGAGCCATCGCGCTTGATGATGTCAGTCATGCGATCCATCTCCGGGAGTCAGGTTGGTGTGGGGCGATGTGTTTCCGGGTGATCCCTTAAAATGTGCTTGGGAAGGCGGATGAACACTATATATGGTGTTGAGGCGCGGTATATTCCAATAAAGGCCGATGCTGATCAATATTGACAAAACGAAAAATGACTGTGGTTACCCAGACTGGAAGGCCATGAGTCAGTTGTCACTTTCATGCCCTGGCTTGCTGTATTGAGGAAGAGCGCAAAGTGGTCTGCAGGAAAATAAATATGACTAGGGATTTACCGAAGTTCTGCCGCAGGGCATGATGCACTGTTGAAAAAAATGCTGACTGTTGCCCTGTGCCGATGGCGGAAGCTATCGTTGTCCGCGGTGACTTAAATGAGTGGAGTGATTACATGTACATGGTCGTCAAGCATCTGCATATGACCCTGGCGCTGTTAAGCCTGAGCCTGTTCTGTATCCGGGCCTGCTGGTCTATGACCGGCTCCCAGTGGTTGCAAAAACGCTGGGTGAAAATGGTTCCCCATGTCATTGATACATTCCTGCTGATTTGTGGTCTCTGGCTGGCATCTCTACTGTCAGCCTGGAGCTTTCCCTGGCTTCAGGCCAAGTTGGTGGCGGTAGTCGTCTATATCATGCTGGGCGCCATGGCGATCCGGCCGGGGCGTCCAGCGAAAGTGAAGGCCGTCATGGCGCTGTCAGCCATTGTTGTTTTTGGCTATATCTTTGCCGTTGCCATCTCGAAGAATCCACTGCCATTCCTGTCATAGCTTTCCAGCCTGGGGGAGGTTAGTCAGTCGACTTAGCCGGTATCACGCCGACCGGGTAAAGATACCGGTTCTTGTCGATGTAGGGGGTATGCTCAAAAAACCACATCAGGCGGGCATGGGGATCATTAGCAAAGGCCTTGTCTGATTTCAGTTTGGCCTTGAATGCGACAGCCAGTTTGGGATCCTGTGCCAACATGGCCCGCGCCATGGGCTCCATGACATAGATTTCCGGCTCTTCACCGATGGTCATCATGCTGTTGAAGAACCCCCACTGCAGGAATGAGTCCGGACTGCGGGGTTCCAGCAGGTTCATGGCCAGCGTTCCCAGTCGCTGGTCGGTAGGCACTTCAACAGAACCCGCGGGATAGGTAACCCGACGCTTCTCCGGTACCGGTGTGCCTTTGATCAATAACCGACCTTCGTATCCTGGTAGTTTGGCGCCACCGACCCGGTCTGGTTCAAAACCTGACCCTAGTTGAATATCTTTCATGCGATAGACAATGACATCCAGCGTGGTGGGTTGTTTAAAAGTGGTCATCTTGATGCCATGCGTTTTCAGGCGTCTGATCACCGTCTGCCATTGCACCGGGATGACATACGCCTTTGGCCGCTTAACAATCAAGTCGGGTTCGGATTGAGCAGTGAGGGGAACTTTGTAGGTTTGTGGTTTGTTGCTCCATAGCACGACATCTTCACCGGTCACAGGTGACTGTTCCGTGGTATAGCTGACGCCCTTGAATTCTACGTCCGGCACTTTATCCGGTGTTTTCCAGGTCAGCGTGGTGTTGGCTGGACGCAAAGCCTGATCGCGTTCCGCAGCCTCTTTTAATCCCTTGGGATCTGCTGCAACACTTTCAAGGATGGCTTTGTAAAGCACATAGTTGCCCAGCACCTGTTGTTTATAGGGTTTCAGTGCATGCAGTTCCACAAGAATGCTCGGAATGCCCCGGATATCCCCGTACTGGTTGGAAAAACGTGCGAGATCACTGGAATAGGGGTAGTAGCCCTGTGAAAGGTCATTATTGTCGTTGGCGCTGATACAGACATTCGGGATATGCCCCATGGCCTTGAGTTGCTTATAGACTTTCGGGGTCATCTTTTTGTCCATCCATTCCTTGGCGGCAGGTGACCAGCCATGACCGTTATCGCAATAGGTGACATCGTACTGGTAGTTGATACCGTCGGTTGAGTGGACATCCATGAAAAAGTCCGGATTCCAGGTATCCAATACATTGACGACATTACGGATTTCGGCGCTGTCGAGTTTGGTAAAATCGCGATTCAGATTGAGGTTGTTAGCATTTAGTCGCCAGCCTGTAACGTCGGGCCCATTCTGGTTAATACGGCTGTAACGGCTGCGGCGCATATCACCATCCGGATTCACTGACGGGATAAACAACAGGTTCACTTTTTTGAGCAGGTTGGGGTATTTGTTCCCGACGGTCAGGTCGCGAAGGAACATCAGGCCTGCATCCTTGCCATTGACTTCGCCGGGGTGAATGCCGGATTCAATCAGTACCGTTGGTTTACCACTCTCTTTCAACCCTTTGGGGGTTTTGTCCTGACTGGTGGAAACGACCGCCATGACCATGGTGCGACCTTGCGGTGTTTTTTCCTTCAGATTAATGATACGGACATCATCTGTTTTGGCGGCCAGTCGTTTCAGCCAGTCCACGGTATCCTGGTAATCACCGGTTTCCCGGTAATGGGTAGCTTCCGCTTTCGTGATGAAAGGATTGCTGTCCGATGCAGTAAACTGCTCACTCTTACCGTGCCAGGGAATATCGGGTGGCAGGATTTTTTGTTTGGCTGCGTCTGTCGTGTTTGTTGCGCATGCATTCAATGCATTGGCTGAAAAAAGCACGAAAAATACAAGAAATAATGGGGCAGTGAGGTAATGCATGATGACCTCCCGGAAGGCTCACGGGAAAACGGGGCAAGTGTGAAGGAAAATTACCGGCTATCTGCGGCAATAAATACTGACTATTCTGGTCATTGAGCGATGGCTGTAGTGTAGTCGCTTCTTGTGTGTTTCGGGCGGGATCGTCAGATTATGCAAGGTGTAATGCTTCGCGGTATACATGTACGGACATAAGGATAATGAACCATGGCACTGAAACGATCGGATATCACGCTGCCCGTGACCCTGTTTTATGACGGCAACTGTCCTTTATGCCTGCGCGAAATTAACCATCTGTCGGGTCTGAACCAGGCAGGGCACCTGCAGTTAGTGGATATCCATAGTGACGGGTTTGCGCAACGTTATCCGGAGTTGGATCCTGTAGAGCTTGATCGCTTCATTCATGCGCGATTAGGTAATGGTATCGTTGTGAAAGGTGTGGATGCCACTCTGGCGGCCTGGGAGGCGGTCGGGAAAGGAATCTGGATAGCGCCACTACGCTGGCCGCTGGTTCGGGTTGTGGCGGACGGTGTGTATCGCTTGTTTGCCAGGAACCGGCAGACTATCTCGCGGCGACTGGCACCGTTACTGGGCAGGAATGCCTGTAAAACAGATGATACTTAAATAAAAAGAGGGTTGCGGAGTGCATTGATAACCCGCTGCAAAGAGCGGGTTGTTGGGTCGTAAAAGACGGGTTACCAGCTAAAGTCCAGGTCATCCATATCCAGCATTTCGCGAAGCCGGCGGCGCTCCAGGTGAAGCTCGGCACGCTTGCGCTTTTTCTCGTATTCAGCATGACGTCGACGTTGTTTTTCTTTGCGAGAGGACTCTTCGAAGTCTTCTTCGTATAAATAGCTGATCTCTTCCACGGCGATTCGCTCAGGATGTTAAAGATGGCGGAGTAACTGTCCGGCAAAAAACAGCACAGGTAAATGGATAAATTTTTCTGTTGATGAGCAAAAAAAGTGATTGAAACCTGCGCTAAGCAAAGCATGAAAAACAACCTGTTATTCCCTTCAGAGTGCAGTAATAATGCGGCTTTTTCGCTGCCTGCTGGCAGACATCTGTTGCTGCGCTGGTGCTTGCACCGGTTGCCTGGCCGGTACTGCCAGCTTTAGAGGGCAACACGCTGTTCTGGTTATGTGTGCTGGGTGTGCTGGCAACTGCAGTGGCCCATACACTGTTTATACGTGGCATGGCCGTCGTGACTGCAACCATGGCGATTTTGCTTACTGTCCTTGAGCCGCTGTACGGGATGGTGGTGGCCGCATTTTGGCTGAAGGAGATTCCGGCCATAACGACTCTGATCGGTGGTTGTGTGATTCTTGCCGCAGTGATCTGGCGACAGCGATCAATGACAGAAGCCTGATCCGAAGATACCGAAGTGATGAATCGTTAAATGCGACTGATGCCAATTGCTTGTTTTTTATACGATATGACACTCAAAGCAGATGGCTAAGACCTTTCTCTTTGAGTGAAACATGACACAGGGATGTGTCAGACTCTTCTCATGCTCTAGCCTGTCAAATCCCTGTTTTGCTATTCCTCAAAATCTGGCATGAAGCGCGGTTCCGCATCAGCATTCTTCTGTGATTTCAGGGGGCGGGGCATCGATCCAACGAAACAATCTCTTTTTCAAATTCTACGGCATCACCGTCAGTAATTTCATAATGGGAAAAATCGCATGTGCCCCAGAAGTTCAGATTTGCATAGGTCGTGTCTTTGATTTCAAAGTATCGGCAATATTTATTGGCAAATCCCTGGACTCCCACCATAACCCGTGAGTTTATGGGTAATTTTTCCTGCCAGTGGCCATTGACGCCGTAAGTGCCGTAGTTATGGACTCTTTTAGTGTCAGCATCACGGGTAACAATCCATGCGATAAAAGCGGTTCCGGGAATAAAATCAACGGAGATCTCTGCGTACTCCGGATTTTCGTCAAATATAAGTTGCGCTGGTATGCTCTCAAACGTGCTATTGACTTCACTCGCCGGTAGTTGGGTCAACGCGAGCAGGGAGGTTATGCATGGCAAGCATTTTTGTAGGAACTTCATGATAGTGCGCCTAACTATACGAGAAATGTTGCAGGGCCAGAGCCGTAAATTGAGATCGATATTTGTGGGGAATGAATAGCATTAGGCATGTGGCACAATATATACCCACCGAATTTATCTTAACCACTGGCTCTATGGCAGTAACTACAAGTGAAGTCTAGAAAGGGCAGGAAAATTTGCCAGCCAAAAGTATGCTGGAAGAATGTTGTTTGCTGATATCGGCATGGCCCGGAAATGGCATTGAGCCCATGACCGGGCACCTTTCATTTACATGCCGATTTTATCCTTCGCCTGTTGGGTCAGGTAACTGATCAGTGCATCGGAGGCTTCCCGGGCGTTGTCTCGATCGCCGGCGGCAACGGTGCGCATGATATCCGCATGCAGGTTGGCGGGGTGGCCGGTGTCCAGCTCTTTATTGAGGAACCAGAAGCGGCGGGAAAGTCCCTGCAGCGGGCTCATGGCTTTAATAAAGTATTCGTTCCGTGCTGCTTCGACCAGCAGGTGATGAATGTCACGCAGATAGGTCAGAAAAGTTTCATCGTCATTATTGTCAGAGCAGACCAGGATGCCTTCGGCCAGCGCCAGCATACGCTTTTTCTGGCCTGAAGTGGCACGCTGGGCGGCCAGTTCCACGCAGGCGGCTTCGATAGGACGGCGAACTTCCAGCAGCTTCAGCTGGTTCTCTACGGACACTTCCGGAATCTGGATGCCCCGGCGGGGGTGAATCACCACCATTTGTTCCCAGGCCAGCTTTTGCAGCGCTTCCCTGACAGGGGTGCGCCCCATATCCAGGCGTTCCGCCAGTTGTTTTTCGGAGTACATGGCGCCGCCGCGCAATTCCTCGAATATGATCATGCGCTCCAGGCGCTCGTACGCCATATCCGTTAAAGAAATCTCATTATCCATTGATAGTGCGCCCATATTCGCCGGTGCTTCTCATTGTATCTGCCTTGTTGTTCGGGGCAGGGGTTTGCTCTGTGATGGAATCCGGAAACCCGGGGGTTTTCGTAAACCGGTGATTAAAGGTATCAGGCTTTCGCGATCAACCTGTGTCGTGGGTCTGCGGAGTCTAAAGAAGCTGGCGGCGTTGTGCCAGTTTCTGTCATCCCCTCGCAATCCAACATTTATAGCGGTTGTCGCCGCAGTTGACTGCGTATTGGCATCGCAATTTAACGCCGAACACTGACTGCTTTGTTGACGCAGGTCAGCTATCTGATCCTCATTGTGAATATTATACACATATCACTGATATATCAGTTAGAGCGCAGTTGTGAGGTTGTGATGAAAGACTGGAAACTTGAAAGCCGCACAGACGGTTTGCCGGATTTGCCGGTGCTTCGGGAGCTGGATGTTCTGGTGGTTGGCGGGGGTTCCGCCGGTGTTGCCGCCGCGACAGTCTGTGGCCGTAACGGTCTGAAAACCGCGTTGATTGAAAAGTACGGTTTTTGTGGTGGCGCAGCCGTTGCCGGTTTGTCTGGCACCATTTGCGGCATGTACATGGCGTCCGACAAAGAGAACCATGCACCGGAGCAGGTTGTTTTCGGTTTCACTGAAGAATTCCGCAGTCGTCTGGCTGCCCGCGGCGGGGTGACTGAGCCTCAGATTTATGGCAAGACCTTCACCGTCACTCACGATCCGCTGGTCTGGCGTGAAGTGGCTGATGAGCTGCTCGAAGAAGCCGGTGTCGAGATTTTTTATCACACGGCGGTGAGCGGTGTGATCATGGATGGCGAGACATATAAAGGCGTTGTCGTTGAATCCAATGCCGGCCGTTCCGTGATTCTGGCTAAACGCATTATTGATGCCAGTGGTGATGCGGCGGTGGTGGCCCGTGCCGGCGGAGAGTATTTCTTCGGTGATAACGGTGTCATCCAGAATCCCACCATGTTCTTCCGTCTGGGTAACGTGGATATGGACACCTACCTGGATTTCTACGGTGAAGACACCATCTGTCCGCCCAAGGTGACCGAGAAGATTCTTGAGCTGAACGCCTCCGGCGAATACAGCCTGCCCCGACACAAGATCTGGATCTTCCCGACCACCCGCCCCAATGAGCTGATGGTGAATGCTACCCGTCTTGCCGGACAGGATGGCCGTGTTCTGAACGTGATTGATCCGGTGGATTTCTCCGAAGCCGAAGTCTTTGGCCGTAAGCAGGTGCGCGAGTACGCGAAGTTCCTCAAGGCATTCATCCCCGGCTGTGAAAACAGCTTCGTGGTGGATACCGCAGTGGAAGTCGGTATCCGTCAAACCCGTTCCATCGAAGGCATTGAAAAGCTGACCAACGAAGATGTGGTCAGCTGCCGCAAGCGCAGTGATGGCATCGTCCGGACCCCATGGCCGATCGAACTGCATTCCGGCACCAAACCCAAGCTGCACTGGTTGCTGGATGACTGGTACGAAGTCCCTTACGGCACCCTGGTACCGAAGCTGGGTGAAAACATCATCGTTGCCGGTCGCTGCCTCTGCGCCGAGCACGAAGCCCTGGCCTCCGCAAGGGTGACTGCCCAGACCTTTGAATACGGTCATGCAGCCGCCCAGGCAACGCTGCTTTCCCTCCGGGAAGAACGTCGCTACCGGGACATTCAGGGTGAAGCAGTCCGTGAACACATGACACAAGCAGGCAGTCGGTTCTAAGAAAACCGGCGCCTTATAAGGCCGGGCTGCACCCGGCCATTGAGAGATTGAAACCATTAAAGAGTGTGAAACATGTTGGAATCTAAAATCAGCCGCGTAGAACTGTACGCCGTAGCCGATCGTAACGCTGAAACCCTGCCCTGGGCGGATGATCAGGAGCCGTTGCTTTACACAAACAATGTCGTACGTCTGGTGACTGAAGACGGTCTGGAAGGTGTGGGTGCGACCATCAGCTACACCGAAAATGATTTTGACAAGTGCGTCGTTGAAGCCATGCGTACCATTGCCCCCGGTATCATTGGCAAAAATGCACTGATGACTGAAGAACTCCATAGCTGGCTGATGAATCGCTGCAGCTGGGGTGGCCTGGTGGCCAAGTCGCCGTTTGATATCGCTGCGTGGGATATCAAGGGCAAGAAAGCCGGTATGCCCCTGTTCCAGATGCTGGGCGGCGCGCGCAGCAAGATGCTGTCTTATTCTTCTACCCCGATGTTCGATACGGTTGAAGAGTATTTCCCCTTCATCGACGGCTGCATTGAACACGGCTTCAAAGCCATCAAACTGCACTGCTACTGCGTCTATGAGAAAGACGTGAAGCTGGTGAAAGCCATTCAGGAACGCTACAAGGATTCCGGTATTGCGTTCATGCTCGATACCGCCATGTACTACAACCAGAAGCAGGCCCTGAAGATGGCCAGGCTGCTGGAAGAGTACGAGTGGGCCTGGTACGAAGCCCCGGTATCGGATTACGACTATAAGTCTTACCAGCGCCTGGTACGTGAGACAGGTGTCCAGATCTCCAGCCACGGTAACTGCCTGCTGACCCTGCCGGAAGTAGCCCACGCGCTGGCTAATGATATGTGGTCCGATGTTCGTCAGGATGCCACTGTCTGCGGCGGTATCACTCCGTTGAACAAGTGCTTTGCACTGGCAGAAGCTCACGGCAAGCCGCTGGAAATCCAGAGCTGGGGTTACACCATTACCCAGGCGGCCAACCTGCACGTAGCGCTGGCGCACCATAACAGCACTTACTTCGAACAGGCGTATCCGTACGAAAACTTTGAGTACGGTGCGAAGAATGTGATCCGTACCGATCGTGACGGCTATGTCCACGCACCTGAAGCGCCAGGTCTGGGTGTTGAGATGGATTGGGATGCCGTGAAGGCCGCTTCCATCCTGTCTTATACCTTCGAGTAAGGGGTAATGTAATGAAACTCAATACTTCAGGCATTGACCTAAAACTGACGTTTACCAGTTTCGCAGCGGTGCTGCTACTGGGTATCCTGGCGGTGCTTTATCCGGAAACGGTAAAAAGCACCATGGGCAGCATGCTGGATTTCACCGTGATCAACTTTGGTTCCGGTTTCCTCTGGTATACGCTGTTTGCCACCTTTGCACTGCTGTACCTGGCGTTTTCCAGGTTCGGCAACATCCGTATGGGTGACAGCAAGCCCAAGTTCAGCAAGTTCCAGCTGTTCGCCATGGCGCTGTCCGCCGGTATGGGCGCCAGCACCATGTACTGGGGCTTTATCGAGAGCGTGTACTACTTCATGGACCCGCAGTTCGGTATCGTCGACAAGGACATGGCCATGGAATACGCGACAGCGTACAACATGTTCCACTGGGGTGCGGCCGGCTGGTTCATTTACCTGATCGTCGCCATTCCCTTTGCCGTGGTCTTCTATATCAAGAAGAGCCAGCGCATGAGCCCGAGCGGCGTGATCAACAGCCTGTTCAACGACAGGTTGCCGGTATGGGCGCAGAAGCTGATCGACCTGCTGTTCATCATCACCACCCTGGCGGCCACCGCGCTGACCCTGGGCTTGGGCATTCCGATGATCTCGTCGAATATCGCCAGCCTGTCCGGTATTCCCGATAACCTGATGCTGGGCATTGGCGTGATCCTGGGGCTGTCCGTGATCTTCTCCATGAGTTCCTACATCGGGATCGAGAAGGGCATGGCGCGCCTGTCCAGCGCCACCATTTATATCTGCGCGGCGTTTGTCGGCATTATCTTCATCATTGGTCCGTCCGCCCTGATCATGAACAACATGACCAACGGCATCGGCATCATGCTGACCGAATACCTGCGGATGAGCACCAACACCGATCCGTTCGGCACCAGCCACTTCCCCCAGTACTGGACCGTGTTCTTCCTGGCCAACTGGATCTCCTACTCCCCGGGTGTGGGCGTGTTCATCACCAAGATCATCCAGGGCCAGAAGCTCCGTGACGTGATCCTGATCCTGGTGGTGGGCGGAACCCTGGGCAGCGCGGTGATCTTCGGCGTCTGCGGCACCTACTCCATGAACCTGATCGATACCGGTGTCGTGGATGGCGTTGCCATGATCCAGGCCGGTGAGCCGACCTCGCTGGTGAAAGATATCTTTGGCCAGAGCCCGGTGCCGATGCTGCTGACAGCGATCTACCTGGTCACCATGATCCTGTTCACCGTGACCACGCTGGACGGCACGTCCTACTCCCTGGCGGGTATTGCCACCAAAGAGCTGGATGCCGAGGCCAACGTGTCACCGATGTTCCGCCTGTTCTGGTGCCTGCTGCTGACTGCACTGCCCATTGTGTTCCTGCTGATCAACGCGGACCTCAATATCCTGAAGTCATTCCCGGTATTGATTATTGTCCTGATTATGCCGGTCTTCTTCGTGGCAGCAGTCAAGACCCTGCAGTACCTGAACCAGAACTATGATCACATCATGGCGCGCCAGCGCGAACAGGACAAACACCTGGGGCTGAACAGCCTGCTGTGGCGCGATGGCGATGACGTCATGGCTTGATGTCTGACTGCCTGATCCCGGGGATTACGGAGTCTGGCCGGTACGCGTGGGGATGCGCCGGCCAGCTTATCGCCTCTGGCGGGACGCCATCATTCGGTCGAGGGGAAAATACGCACCGGATGAGAATTAAATGGAGACTTTTTGAGAACTATTATTTACTATCGACCGGTTTCGGTTAAACTGCGAAAACTCCCGTTCTGACGGGAGTTTTTTTGTTTAGATAGAGTGTATCTGTCGTACAGTGAATCATTCGTTAATGTCGTCGGCATCCTGCCTGACGAAACGCTGTACTATATTTTATCTTTTTTAAAGAAGACGGTTTAAAGGGGTACGACAGTGCCCGGGCATGCTGCTGTCACTTTGGTCCTTCATGATCAACGCCGAGTTGACCTGTTGCCGATGTTTTACGGGCGGTGGTGTTTTTTTGTTGATAACCGGCAGGCGGGAGCCGCCGGTCGTTTGAGAGATAGTTTCCAATGCTGAAAAATGATTCGGACAAGATCATTATTGGCAGTGAAGAGTGGTGTGCCTTTCCGGCGTTAGGCATCCCCGCCATCAAGGCAAGGGTGGATTCCGGCGCCAAGACCTCTTCAATTCATGCCTTCAATATTCACCCGTTCTCCCGCAGTGGGACGCCCTGGGTGAGTTTTGAGATTCATCCGATCCAGCAGGACCGTCGTACGGTGGTGCGTTGTGAAGCCCAGATCGTGGACCGCCGTCTGGTGAAAAGTTCCACGGGCATTTCCGAGAAACGTTATGTGATCCGGACACCGTTGACGTTTGCCGGGGAAACCTGGGAGATTGAGCTGACCCTGGCGAACCGTGACTCCATGGGTTACCGGATGCTGCTGGGCCGTGAGGCCATGAGTGGCCGGTTGCTGGTGGATCCGGCGGAGAGCCACCGTTCCGGTACCCGTACCTCGGATGAGGTGAGGGCGTTGTACGGCAACCAGGAACAGAAGAGCACGGGTCTGAAGATTGGTCTGCTGGCCAGCAATCCGAACCTGTACAGTAACCAGCGTATCCTGGAAGCCGGTGAAGAGCGTGGCCACCAGATGAAGTTTCTGAATATCAAGCATTGCTACATGAAGCTGGATGCGGAAACGCCGGAAATTCACTACCGTGGCGGTCGTATCCTGAATGACCTGGATGCGGTGATTCCGCGGATTCGTCCGAGCATGACATTCTACGGTTGTGCGCTGACCCGGCAGTTTGAGAGTGTCGGCATTTATCCGCTGAACTCGTCGCAGTCCATCAGCATGTCCCGTGACAAGCTGTTTTCCCTGCAGTTGTTGTTGTCCAGCGGTCTGGATATCCCGACCACCGGTTTTGCCAACTCGCCGATCGAAACGGCGGACCTGATCGATATGGTAGGCGGTGCGCCGCTGATCGTGAAGTTGCTGCAGGGCACTCAGGGCCGTGGTGTGGTTCTGGCGGAAACCCGCAAGGCGGCGGAGAGTGTGATTGGAGCATTCACGTCGCTCAAGGCTAACCTGCTGGTGCAGGAGTTTGTCAAGGAAGCTGACGGTAAGGATCTGCGACTGTTCGTGATCGACAACAAGGTGGTCGCTTCGATGCAGCGTACGGCTGCACCCGGCGAATTCCGTGCTAATGTCCATCAGGGCGGTACGACTTCGGTCATCAAGATTACTTCGGATGAACGGAAGCTGGCGATCAAGGCGGCGAAGACATTGGGCCTGAAAGTGGCCGGTGTGGATATTATCCGTTCCCGTAAGGGGCCATTGTTGCTGGAAGTGAATTCATCCCCCGGACTTGAAGGTATTGAAGGTGCAACCGGTAAGGATATTGCCGGACAAATGATCAGCGCCATTGAGAAAAAACTCGGCTGGCGTCGTCCTCTCGGCACCCTGTCAGAAGCCTCTGAAACTCAGCTCGACGAAGAGTTTGCCTGATTTCCCCGCCTCACTGATGATCGCCACCTGAATCCGGGTGGCGATATACCCACACGAAAATCATTGTTTTAAGTCAAACCATTTACTACACGACAGTAGCATCATACGTCGCGTATCGGGTACGACGTTGACGTAGATCAGCTCGGGTACTGTCCGATGCATTCGCACGCCTGCACGATTCCAAAGTCACCTGAAAAAAAACCGGCGCATGGGCGCGGGTGTGAGTTGGCGGTGACGAAGGGATGCAATCATCTTCAAACTCAGGTGACACATGTCAATGAGCATCAAAACCACCTCGACTATCTGCCCGTTCTGCGGTACGGGTTGCGGTCTTGGCTTGCGCACGGAGGGTCAGCAGATCATCGGTGTTGAGCCGGTCCGGAACCATCCTGTCAGCAAGGGACGTCTCTGCTCTAAGGGTTGGAACAGCGCCTTTGGCGTTGACCGGCAGAACCGGATTACCACACCGCTGATCAAGGAAAACGGCAGCTTCCGGAAAGCTTCCTGGGAGGAAGCCGTTAGCCTGATTCATGAGCAGTTCAGTTACCACATGGAAGAGCATGGCCCGACCTCGGTGGGTGCGATCAGCTGTGCCCGGGCGAGTAACGAAGACAATTACGCCATCCAGAAATTTACTCGCGCGGTACTGAAAACCAACAATATCGATCACTGTGCCCGTATCTGTCACAGCCCGTCGGTAGCAGGGCTTGCGCGGACGCTGGGTTCTGGCGCCATGACCAACAGTATTGGCGATATTGAAAAGGCTGATGTCGTGGTCGTGTTCGGCTGTGACCCGACCGAAAGTCACTGCATCATTGGCAGCGAGATTATCCGGGCGAAGGAGCGCGGGGCATTGTTGCTGGTCGTGGATCCCCGCAAGACCCGGCTGGCCGGTCTGGCGGATGTCCACCTGCAGTTGCGCCTGGGGTCAAACGTGGCGCTGCTCAATGGCCTGCTGAATATCATTTTTGAGAAAGGCTGGGAAAACAAGGCGTTCCTTGATGAGCATTGCCAGCATCTGGACTTGCTCAAATCCAATGTCAAAGAATATCCGCCGGAAGTGGTCAGCCGTATTACCGGGGTGCCGGAGGATCAGCTGGTCCAGGCGGCGCGCATCTACAGCCATGCACGGGCGGCATTTCTCGCTTACGGCATGGGTGTAACCCAGTATGTCAGTGGCACCAACAATGTGATGGCCATCTCCAACCTGGCGCTGAGTTGTGGTCAGGTGGGGCGTCCCGGTACCGGTATTAACCCGTTGCGTGGCCAGAACAATGTGCAGGGTGCCTGTGACATGGGCGCACTGCCGGGCGTTTATCCGGGTTACCAGTCCACGGATGATCCGGCCATGCGGGAAAAATTCAGTCGCGCCTGGGGTTGTGAGGTCGCAGATAAGCCCGGCATGACATCGTTGGGCATGAATGAGGCGACCCTGTCCGGTCAGTTCCACGCCATGATGATTTTCGGGGAAGACCCGGTGGTGACTGATCCGGATCAGAACCAGGTTGCCAAGGTACTTAACCGTCTGGATTTTCTGGTTGTAGTTGAAATGGCGATGACTGAAACCGCCCGGTTTGCGGATGTCATCCTGCCAGCCGCCAGCTTTGCCGAGAAAGATGGCACATTCACTAACTGCGAGCGTCGTGTTCAGCGTATCCGCAAGGCCATTGAACCGATTGGTGACTGCCTGCCTGACTGGCAAATCATTGGCAAACTGGCCCGCGCGTTCGGGGCTGAAGGGTTTGACTGGCTGTCTGCCGAAGCGGTGTTTGATGAATTTTCCGCGCTCATGCCGATTTACAGCCGGATGAGTTATCCGCGTCTGGAGCAGCACGGTGGACTCCAGTGGCCCTGCGACAGTCGTTCGCCTGATGGCACGGCGATTCTCCACCAGAAAAGTTTCCCGAACGGCAAGGCCCGGCTGATGCCGCTGCATTACCTGCCGCCGGCAGAAAACCCGGATGCCGAATACCCTTACTTCCTGACTACCATCCGTCTGCACTTCCACTACGGCTGTGGCTCAATGACCCGCAAGTCGCCGCTGCTGGAACGTGAAACGCCCATGGGCTTGCTGTTCATGAGTCCTCAGGATGCGACCAACCAGGGCTTGTTCAACAATGCCCCGGTGGGTGTCCGTTCCCGCCGTGGCTATGTGGAAACCCGCGTAGTGATTACCGATCAGTTGCCGCCGGGTCTGGTCAGTATGCCTTACCACTTTGATGATACGCCGTCGAACCAGCTGACCAACGATGCCCAGGATCCGGTGACCCGGATGCCGGAACTCAAGGCCTGTGCCGTACGGGTTGAACCGCTGGATCCGGCTGAACGTCCGAAACCGATCCAGGTATTGCGTGAACAGGGAGATTGCCATGTACGTTTATGAGCTGGAGCGCCCCGAACATCTGCGTGACTGGCTGTTGATGCGCTACCGGGTCATGCAGCCGGTGCACGATGCCACCGGCAACGGCAGCTGGCAGGAAGTCGTCAGTGGTGATGTGACCCCGTTTGATCCGGCCCTGCGTCCGGTGATGTCGCCCAAATCGATGTTTTTTGCGGAGCGGGAACATCTGTTCGAATTCGACGGTGAGACATTCCGGTCTTCCCGGCCGGCTTCTGAGCCGCAGGTCCTGTTCGGGATGAAAGCCTGTGATCTCACGGCGCTGGCGTATCAGGATCTGCATTTCCAGGATGATCCTTATTACCAGGCTCGCCGCAAGGATACCCTGCTGGTGGGTATCGATTGCAGCAGTCCCTGTGAAAACGGGTTCTGCAGCACGGTTGATGCGGGCCCCTTGGTGGATGAAGCCAGGGCTGACCTGATTCTGGCGCCTATGCCCAGCATTGGCGGCGATCAACCCGGCTGGTGGTTAATCTGCGCCAGCCCGGCAGGTCAGGCCGCGGTTGACGGTATGAACCTGACACCGGCGGATTCCCACTGGCGCTACTGGCGTGATATGAACGGTGAGCATGCCCGGGCGGCGTTCCCGAATGACACCTATATCATCAATGGCATCCAGCGCATCAACGCCCGCGCGATTCCGGACGATGTCTGGGACAGCCTGGCGCGCAAGTGTCTGGGCTGTTCCGGCTGTAGCCAGACCTGCCCAACCTGCAGCTGTTATGCCACGCGGGATATCAAGACTGACAAGGGCTTTTACCGTGAGCGTTTCCACGATTCCTGCCTGATGGAAGGCTTCCAGCGTGAAGCCAGTGGCGCTAACCCGACCTCGGCGGCTGGCCGTCGCGTCGCCCGTTACTGGTACCACAAGTTCTCTGGCGACTTTGTTCGCAAGATGGGGCGGTTTGGCTGTGTCGGTTGTGGCCGCTGTGAAACCACCTGTCCCGGATCTATTGGAGTACATTCAGTCATGGAGAAGATTGCTCATGTTTGATTTAACCCCTGTCGCTGTTCGGCTGGTGGATCGTTATTCAGACGGCGAGGAAATTGATCATTTCACCTTTGAACCGGTGGCGGTTGAGGGAGTACTGCCCAGCGTGGCCAATCCTGCCCAGGTAAGTCCCGGTCAGTTCTTTATGCTGACCGTGCCGGGCAAGGGCGAAGCCGCGTTTACCTATGCCGGTATGCCCGATGAAAATGGCCGCTTCCATGCGCTGATCCGCCAGATCGGCAAGCTGACCGACGCGCTTTTTACCTGTCAGCCCGGTGATGTCCTTGGTGCCCGTGGTCCGTTTGGCAAAGGCTGGCCGGATCTGACCGGACGTCGGGTGCTGGTGATTGCCGGTGGCTGTGGTCTGGCGCCGGTGGCAGCGGAGATCGATGCGCTGACGGCGCAGGGCTCGGCTCCTGTGGTCTACTTCAGTGCCCGCAGCGAAGCCATGCTGGTGATGCGCCAGGAACGGGAGAAATGGCGGGAAACCTGCCGCCTCTATGAAGCCGTGGACAACCAGGAAGGCGCCAGTCGGGATTACCTGAAAGGGCGTGAGCTGATGAGCAACCTGGATCGTATCCAGGCAGAGGATGGCCCGTTTGATGATGTCATCTGCTGCGGTCCGGAAGGAATGATGGAAGCGGTCTGCAAGTACCTGACCGGGCAGGGATATCCCGCCGAGCATATCTGGCTGTCACTGGAACGCCGTATGCATTGTGGCGTTGGGCTTTGTGGCCACTGTTATGTGGCGAATGACCTGGTCTGTGTCGATGGTCCCACCTATCGCTGGGATCAGTTGGGTGAACTCGTCGTAAAAGAGAAGTCCGTTAAACCGCCCCGGGAGCCAGTCGGCATGGGGCATGCGGATGTCGGCGAGTGTTGCGGTCACTGCGTTTAACGACAGTTCCCCCTTCAGAACGTCGGCCTTACCCGGTCGACGTTCTTTGGTCTGGGCAGGTTTAGAACCGCTTGCGGCCTCCCGGACCGCCACGACCACGGTCATTCTTACTCCGTTCAGTCGCAATACTGACCCGCATATCACGCCCATTCAATGCCTGACCATCCAGGGTGAGTGCTGCCTGGGCTGCATCTTCGGTACTGTAAGTCACGAAAGCAAATCCCCGGGAACGGCCTGACTCATGATCTGTGATGACGCGGGCTTCTTCAATGGTGCCGAAGGGGCTGAAGGCTTCCATAAGCTCTTTATCGGTGACGGAAAAATCCAGGTTGCCGACAAACAGTTTTTTTCTCTGCATGTAATTCTCTCCAATGACGTAGGTTATCTTGACTCTCGACCTGCAAAATAACGGACGCCATAAGAGGCAGGCCTTTTGGGGTAAAAGTTAAGATGTGTTTGCACATACAGTGGGTTGGACAAGCTTTGTCGATGTTTGGTTCCTCAGGTGTTTTTGGCACCTTGTGAGTGAGGGATTTATTCATTGAATACCGTTACTACCCGGTTTGAATCATTGCTAAGGGAGTTTTTATTGCTTTCTGTTATGACAAGGTGGATGTTGGGGGCACGCTTAAACAGCTCGCTGGCTGTGGTTTCAGGCGGTTTGATAAAGAGCACTGGGGTATTCTGTCTATCAATGCTGTATCCATTATTCGACAACACTTAACCGCGTGTACGCTATCTGACAGCAGCAGGGTTAGTCTGGCTTGCTGCTGGTTTTATGATGTTCCCGGCTTGAATGCTTGTGATCATGCATCCTGGTTTTGTGATGGTGTTCTGATTCTGAACCGTGGTCTGCCACAGGGTGCTTGTGTTCCTCGTCATCGCCGTATCGGCGCTCCATTTGCTCCTGCAGGCCGACGGATGTTTTATGTGCTTTATCGGACATAATGTTCCTGCCCTGTGACTGACTGACCTGTCGGTCATGAGGCCGACAGGGGGGAGTATAGTTGCCAATTCCGGACACGGGTAAACGTCGGGATGCTGGGTTAACAGCCGATTTTTGCTGTAACGCCATTAAACATGGGTCAAATTGTTGCGGTAATCATCACGGAAGACCGGTATTCTTTATGCACAAAAATATGAACAACAGTTTGATGTGACTGTTGTCTGAACAGACTGCATGGATTGGGCATGACAATAAAAAAGATCCTGTTGCCGGTCATCATTCTGGCTGTCTTCTTTCTCGGCGCACTGCTGCTGGCGGCGTACCAGCCTGACCGGCAAGACAAGGCTGCCGCTCCCCCGGATGTCCTGGTTGAAACTCAGGCTTTGCGCATTGAAACCGTACAGGTACAGATTGAGAGCCAGGGTACGGTGCAGCCTTCGACTGAAACCACATTAGTGTCAGAAGTCTCAGGTCTTGTGACTGAGCTTTCACCGGTGTTTGTTGCGGGTGGGGTTTTCCGGCAGGGGGATCTGTTGATCCGGCTCGATCCCCTGGATTATGCCGTATCCGTGCGGCAGGCTGAGGCGGCACTGGCGGCCAGCCAGGCGCGTCTGACGGAAGAGCAGGCGCGTCGCCGGGCGGAGGCCGCTAACTGGCGACAGTCCGGACGACCACTGGCCGATGCACCACCGTTACTGTTGAGAGAGCCGTTTATTGCCGAGGCGGAAGCAAATGTGAAAGCTGCACAGGCTGAGCTGGACAAGGCCCGGCTCTATCTGGCTAAAACGGAGATACGTGCCCCCTACGATGGAATGGTCAAGAGCCGTCAGGCGGATATTGGCCAGTATGTGTCACCGGGTACGCCATTGGGGGTTACCTTCGCAACAGAAATTGCGGAAATTCGCCTGCCAGTGACGGCCAGTCATCTGCCGCTGTTGGACATTCCGCCTTTTGGCAGTATCTCAAATGGTCCTGCAGTGACATTGACGGCACAGTTTGGCGCCCAGGCCGTCCAGTGGTCGGGGGAGATTGTGCGTAGTGAGGGTGTTGTTGAAGGCACAACACGGATGCATGTGCTGGTCGCCGAAGTTCACGATCCCTACGGTATACAAGATAGTGACAGCCTCATGCCATTGAAGGCAGGTCTCTTTGTCAGGGCATCTATTGCTGGCAGGCCGCTGGACAATGTTCAGGCGGTTCCCCGTTCCCTGATACGGCGAAATAATGAAGTGCTGGTGGCCGTCAACGGTCAGATGCGCCTGCGTAAGGTTAACGTCCGGTATGCTTCTGCCGGAATGGCATACGTTGACAGTGGTTTCAATATCGGCGACCGGCTGATCACCACGGTACTGGAAGATCCCCTGGAAGGAACGCCTGTCATCGACAGCCGTCAACCGGACAGGGCGGGCGAGGGCTAGTCGGTGAGCAGTCAATCCTATGAACGAGAGGGCGTCATTGCCTGGTTTACCCGCAATCCGGTGGCCGCCAACCTGCTGATGCTGATCATTGTTGTGGCAGGGGTGGCAGCTGCCTTCAGCATCAAGAAGCGTACCTTTCCCGATTTTGAGATCAATAAAATCCAGGTGGTGATTGATTATCCGGGCGCATCTCCCGGCGATGTTGAGCAGGGAATCAGCATACGGGTTGAAGAGGCGCTCAATGGCATAGTCGGTATCAAGGATATTGAGTCCATTGCCCGCGAAGGGGGCGGTGTGACCCTCGTTGATGTGGAGTCCGGTTTTGAGGTTGATGACATCCTCACTGATGTTGAGCAAGCCGTTGACGGGATTACCGGACTGCCCGAAGAAACGGAAAAGCCACTGATCAGCAAGGTCGAGAACGACCGGATGAACAATGTTATCTGGTTGTCAGTCTATGGTGACGCCAGTGCCTGGTCGCTGCACCAGGTGGCGGTGCAGGTGCGTGATGACCTGCTGGCATTGCCGGAAGTCAGCAAGGTGAAAGTGTTTGGTGATGATGACCTGATTGTCGCCATTGAGGTCTCGGAACATACCTTGCGCGAGTATCGCCTCACCTTTGCCGAGATTGCCCGTGCCGTGCGTGGCGATTCGGTGGATATTGCCGCCGGTTCCGTGGAAACACCGGATGGGGATATTGTTCTGCGTACCCGTGGCCAGGCCTGGTCGCCGGCAGACTATGGACGCATCATCCTGCGCTCGAATCCGGATGGTAGCCGTTTGCGGCTCGGAGATATTGCCGATATTCGGGAGGAGTTTGACAGTGATGATTCGTTATCACTGTTTAATGGCAAGCCGTCGATCAGCCTGAATGTCCTGTCCGCCGGGGATGGGGATGATATTGCGACATCTGCTGCAGTGAGTCGCTGGGTGGATGAGCACCGTAATCAGCTGCCGCAGGGGGTCGATGTTGCTGTCTGGGGTGACAGTGCCTACTACCTCAAGGGGCGCCTGGACATGATGCTTGAAAATATGCTGGCAGGCGCCTTGCTGGTGTTCCTGGTCTTGAGCCTGTTCCTGCGTATCCGGGTCGCTTTCTGGGTAATAATAGGGATTCCGGTCAGTTTCCTGGGCGCCATCTGGCTGATGCCAGTGGGGCCGTTTCCGGTGTTTGTAAACCTGATAAGCCTGTTCGCATTCATTCTTGTGCTGGGGATTGTCGTTGATGACGCCATCATCATTGGGGAAAGTGTGTTCACGGAGATCGGGAAGCAGGGACATACCATTGACAGTGTCATTGTCGGGGTGAACCGGGTGGTCGTACCGGCCATGTTTGGCGTTTTGACGACCATCGCCGCCTTTGCCCCGGTATTAACCGTGGGTGGTCAGGCAGGTCCCTTTTTTGAATCCATTGGGGTGGTTGTCATTCTGTGTCTGCTGTTTTCGCTGGTGGAATCCAAGTTGATTCTGCCGGCTCATCTGGCGCATATGAAACGTTTGCCCGCAGCGGGTGATGATACCGGCTGGGTCAGCCGGTTGCAGGATCGCTTCAGCCAGATCCTTCAATCATTTGTCTCCCGTGTCTATCGACCCTGTCTGGAAAAGGCCCTTGTTCATCGCTACGCGACCATTGCTGTGTTTGTGGGATTGTTGATGCTGACGGTCGGCGCCATGAAGGGGGGGCTGGTGCGGTTTGTGTTCTTTCCCGAAGTGCCGAGTGATTTTCTGGAAGTCACCGTCAAGATGAATCCCGGAACAGCCCCTGAGGTCAGAAACCAGACGCTGGAAAAACTGCAGGCGGCGATTCATGCGTTGGACAGTGACTACCGCGATGAACATCCGGACAGCCTCGGTTTGATTAAGCATGTGCTGATTTTCACCGATGGCGACACCGTGGGGCAGGTGGTTGTGGAAATGACCAAGGCTGAAGGGCGCACGCTGGATGCCTACGAAATATCCGATCTCTGGCGAGTGCAGGTGGGCGAGCTGCCGGGGGTCAGGGTGCTGGATATCAAGGCGGGTGAAAATGCCGGCGGCGGAAAACCACTGTTTTTCCAGTTGCATGGTGATAATTATCCGCAACTGCAGGCAGCGGCCCGTGAGCTGGAGCAGTATCTCCGGATGACCGACGGGGTGCACAGTATTGAGAATTCGTTTGAGTCCGGTCGTGATGAAATTATCCTTTCCCTTAAACCCGGCGCGCGTTCGCTGGGCCTGAGTCTCGCGGACCTGGGGGGGCAGATTCGCCAGGGGTTTTATGGTGAGGAAGTCGAGCGATTTCAGCGCTACAGTGATGAAATCCGTGTTCTGCTGCGCTACCCGGAAGCAGAGCGCAAGACGCTGGCACAGCTCGAGAGTGTGCGCATCAGAACCGCGAATGGTGATGCCGTACCGCTGGAAGAGGTGGCAGTGCTGGAACGCGGTCAGGGTTACGCGTCGATCCGGCGCCTGGATGGCAAGCGCAGCATTGCAGTCAGTGCCGATGTGGATACATCCCGCCTTGAGCCGGCTACGGTGATTAATGCTATCAACGACACATTCATGCCTGGGCTGCTGAAGCGGTATCCGGGTATCGAGCACGGGCTTGAAGGCGCCAGCCTGGAGGAGCAGAAAACACTGGGTAAATTGTCTCAGGCGGGTTTGCTGGCTCTGTTCATGATCTATGCGTTGATTGCCATTCCACTGCGTTCCTACACGCAGCCTTTTATTATCATGTCCATCATCCCGTTTGGTTTGATCGGGGCAGTGTTTGGGCATGGTGTCCTGGGACTGAATCTCAGCATGCTGTCGATTTACGGGCTGATAGCGCTGGCCGGCGTACTGGTGAATGACAGTCTGATTCTGGTCGATTTTATTAACCGGGGACGTCATGCCGGAATGTTGCTGCGTGAGGCGGTTCTGGAGGCGGGCGCCAGTCGTTTCAGGGCCATCATTCTAACGTCGCTGACAACCTTCCTGGGGCTGGTGCCCATCCTGCTTGAGAAAAGTCTGCAGGCGCAGTTTGTCATACCGATGGCGGTATCACTGGGCTTCGGGATTCTTTTTGCTACCGTTATCACGCTGTTCCTGATCCCCGCGTTGTATATGATGCTGGATGACCTGGCGGTTGTCCGGCAACGTGTGTGGCGACGGCCTGCTGCAGCCGTATCCGCTGAAGGTTGAGTGTCATCAGGATCGGGGTGGGTCGGAACCGGTGCTTTCCGTTTTCCGCCGCATCGACGGGGCTCCTGCCCCGCGATGCTACAGCGGCATCCATGCCGCTGCTGCAAACGAAAAGCACCGGTCCCGACATCGGGCTGCATGAGTGATGATGGGTTTTTATTTGGGTTTGTCCATTGTGGGGTGATGCTATGAACAGTGCGCTGGAAAATCTGCAGGAACATTTTCGTAAGATTCATCGGCTGTCCCATCTTGCCGCCATGGCGCAGTGGGATCAGGCTGCCATGATGCCACCCGGTGGCAACCAGGCGCGCAGTGAAGCCATGGCCGAACTGGCCGTGATTATTCATCGGGAAAAGACGAATCCCCAGGTGGGCGACTGGTTGGATCAGGCTGACAATGAAGTGTCAGACGATGACAGCAGGGCCTCATTGCGTGAGATGCGGCGTGTCTGGCAACAGGCAACCGTGATGCCGGAAGCACTGGTTCAGGCCAAAAGCCTGGCGGGCAGCACCTGTGAACATGCCTGGCGCACCCAGCGCAAGGAGAATGACTGGCAGGGATTTGCCGCCAACCTGGAAACAGTGGTTAAACTGTCCAGGGAAGAAGCGCAGATCCGCGCAGATAGCACAGGCTGTTCACCCTATGACGCGTTGCTTGAATTGTATGAACCCGGTATGTGCAGTGCTGAATTGGATCGTATCTTTTCAGACGTCAAGACCTGGTTGCCGTCCTTGATCCAGACAGTCTGTGAGCAGCAGAAGCAGGATGTGGTACTGACACCTGCCGGGCCTTTTTCGATAGAAAAACAGGCCGCTCTGGGGCGTAAGGTCATGACCCTGCTGGGGTTTGATTTTAATCACGGCCGTCTTGATGTCAGTGTCCACCCGTTTTGTGGAGGTGTGCCCGAAGATGTGCGCATTACCACACGCTATAGTGAGGCTGATTTTACCCAGGCATTGATGGGAATTATCCATGAAACCGGTCATGCCCGTTATGAGCAGAACCGGCCTGCAGCAACACTGGGTTTGCCGGTCAGTCAGTATCGCTCCATGGGTATTCATGAAAGTCAGAGCCTGTTTTTTGAAATGCAGCTGGGGCGCAGTCCGGCTTTTCTTGCGTATATTAAGCCCTGGATTGTTGAATCACTGGATAAGAAAGGTGATTGTGCGTTTGAACTCGATAACCTTTGTCGTATTTATAACCGGGTCAAGCCGGGTTTTATCCGGGTGGATGCGGATGAAGTGACTTACCCTGCCCATGTCATTTTACGTTATGAGATTGAGCGGGATCTGGTTGAGGGACGCATTGAAGTCAGTGATATCCCGGCACTTTGGGACGAGAAGATGCAGGCGTCGTTAGGACTGGATACCCAGGGCAACTACCGGGATGGTTGCATGCAGGATATTCACTGGACGGATGGCTCGTTTGGTTATTTTCCCAGTTACACCCTCGGAGCGATGGTTGCAGCACAATTGTTTGCCGCATTGCGCCAGCAACTTCCAGATGTTGATGAACAGATCCGTCAGGGTGAGCTTCAGGCGATTTTCGGCTGGCTTCGAACGGCCATCTGGCAGAAGGGATCGAGGCTGGAAACCGATGCACTGATTCGTGCGGCAACCGGTGAGTCGCTTAATCCGGTGCATTTCCGTCAGCATCTGGAGCAGCGTTATTTGCACGGTGTTTAATGACCATATCATGGTTCTGATTGGAATCGGCTGAAGTACTCCGACAACATGGCGATCTCCTGGTCAGACAGTCGGTAGGCCATAACATTCATGACAGGGTTTTTTAACGCTCCGCTGCGGTAGTTTCGCAGCTTGGAGGCCAGCAAGTCTGCTGGCTGACCGGCAAGTTTTGGACCTTTCATGGCGGGATTTCCCTGGCCCTTTGTACCATGACAGCTGGCGCAGCCCTTGGTCTGCACGAGTACCTGGAGTTGCTCCAGTGACAGTGTCGCAGGCGATGGGCTGTCGGCGGTCACCGATCGTGCCATGATGGCAAGAAGGCTCAGGAGAATGTACGACCCTGGTTTCATTAGCGACTCCAGATGCAGTCCTTGCGGTTGAATAGGGGTGCCACCTGACTGGCATTATACTGGAATAACACGATCGACTGACCCCCCATGGAGGTGGTTGCCATGAGCGACAATGCGGCAGGGAATGGAAAAACGGTTTTGGTGACTGGGGCAACCGGCTTTATTGGTCGGTTTCTGGTACCTGAATTGCTGGCAGGAGGCTGGAAGGTCATTGTGTATGCGCGCCCTCCGGTGGAGCGGGTCATCAAATTACTGGGGGCATCGGTCAGCGTGGTGTTGTCACTGGAAGAGTTGCAGGAGCAGCCTGAGATTGACGCCTGTATCAACCTGGCGGGTGAGGGGATTTTCAACCGGCGATGGACCGCTGCGCGAAAGCAGGTATTGATGGATAGTCGTATCGGCGTTACCCGGCAGCTAAAAGAGTGTTTTGAACGGCTGGACACCAAACCGGACGTTTTGATCAGCGGTTCTGCTATCGGTTATTACGGTATGCATGGTGGGGACGTGAATCTTGCCGAGCAGGATCGGCCTGGTGATGATTTTGCGGCGGATCTCTGCCGGCAATGGGAAAAGGAAGCCCGGCAGATGGAAATTATGGGGGTAAGAGTCTGCCTGCTTCGTACGGGTATAGTGCTTCATCCGGGCTATGGCGCCTTGGCCAAAATGCTGCCGCCGTTCCGGTTGGGTTTGGGCGGGCGGATGGGTGATGGCCGGCAGGTGGTTTCCTGGATTCATGTACGCGACATGGTCAGCATTATTTTGTTTCTCCTCGAAAATAAATCGCTTACAGGCCCATTCAATGCCACTGCCCCCCGCGCGGTCACAAATGAAGAGCTTTCACGCACGCTGGCGTCTACTCTGCATCGCCCCTGTCTCTTGCCAATGCCTGGTCCTGCACTTGAGATAATGCTTGGGGAGTCCGCTTCGCTGCTTCTGGGGGGGCAACGGGTGATCCCGGCGAAGCTGGTGGAGCATGGCTTTAACTTTGCTTTCCCAACGCTTGATAGTGCGCTGGCGGACCTGTTGGCCCGCTGATGTGTTATTTGTCTTGTGTTGTGTGATAAAGCCGGTTGAAAAGTCGGGTGCAGTTACGGTCGGTCAGGCGATAGAGGCTGGCGGGTCGATTGCTGCCCCGGCGTTTAAGACCGCTGTCTTCCAGTAGATTGCCTGCCAGGAAGCGGTTGCGAATGGAGCGCATCGGAGGTGCTTTGCCCAGAATGATTCGGAAGACGTCCTGGATGTCGGCCAATGTGAACAGTTCTGGCAGAAGATAAAGAGGAATGGTCGTATATTGTATTTTGCTCTGCAGTCGTTGTACGGCTTCTTCAACCAGTTCCGCATGATCATACGATAAAGGGCAGGCGGGGCGGTCATCCAGAATGTCACACCATTGTGCAGGTTGGCTGTCACTGGTCGCCGCGTCTGCGCTGAGCAGAGCGCAGTAAACAACAGTTAACGACCATCCCCGGGAGTCCCGGTAATGATTGCCAATGGAAACGACTTGTTCCAGGTAGCCGGGGTCGGCATGAATCAGTGAGTGTATTTGCCGACGAGCGGCGTCGTCCAGTTCCTTATCGAGTTCAGGCTTGATCTTGCCTGCAGGCAATGCCGGTTTCACCGCAGGTGACTGTTCATCTGGCTGACGGGTCAGAACCTGCAGTTTTCCTTCATGTATCCTGAATGCCGCCACGTCAACGGAAATCAACGCCGTCGACACTGACATAGCAGTGGTTGTCCTTTCTGTAGGCATGTATCTCTCTATTAACGTCAGCCTGTATAAACCGTTTCGTCAGTATACCTGTCCCCTGTTATCTTGACAGGTTAGTGAACTATATTCACTATGTTAGTGAATATAGTTCACTATGTGATCAGGTGGTTATGCGGCAATTGGGATGTAAAGAACGGGTGGCAGCCTTTGATGTGGATGCGCAGAAGTGCTTTACACCGCTTTGTCCGCACGAATTACCTGTGCCCGAGGGGCACCTGATTATGGAGGAGCTCAACCGCCAGGCGGATTTTGCCCGGTATCGTATTGGGTCAAAAGATGCCCATTCGCCATCGGCTGTCTGGATAGCGGACGCTGAGCGACCGGTACTGTCACCGGTCGAGGGTGATAATGTGGATGTCCGCTGGCCCGTTCACGCGGTGCCGGGTACGGTGGGCTTCGAGTTACTGGACGGCCTGCCTGCGGTTGCTGCCTATGATTTCTTTGTCTGGAAAGGGGTGGAGCCGGATATGCACCCCTACGGCGCCTGTTACCATGACCTCGCTGAACAGCGCAGTACCGGGGTCATTGAGTTCCTGCGACAGCACCGGGTTGAAACCGTGCTGGTCGGGGGGCTGGCGCTGGATTACTGTGTTCGGACCACGGTACTGCAGCTGTTGAAAGCCGGTTTTCGTGTCATTGTGAACCGTGCAGCCTGTCGTGGCCTGGCCCAGGCGTCAACGGAACCTGCCTGCAGGGAGATGGTAGCCGCTGGTGCTGAATTTATTGATTCTGTCAGTGATCTGGTTGGTGTTGATGGCTGACGGTATCGGTTTTTTGTGATTCTAAAAGAGCAGATCGTTGTATGACCGGACCGGTTATTTCGTCGTTACTGGATACGGATTTTTACAAGTTCACCATGCAGCAGGCGATTTTTCATCATTACCCTGACGCCCTGGTGGAAGCCCGCTTTCATTGCCGTACCAACACAAACCTGGCGTCCCTGGCTGACCGTATACGTGAAGAAGTGGCTGCACTGGCGGATCTGCGTCTCACGGATGATGAGCGGCAATGGATGAAAGCGACAGGGCTGTTTCAGGATGATTATCTGCATTACCTGCAGTCAACGCAGCTTGATCCGGAGTGTGTGACGGTGCGTGCCGGCTCACAGGGGCTGGCAATTGATGTTCGTGGCAGCTGGCTGGAAATCACCCTTTTTGAAATCTACATCCTGGCGATTGTCAGTGAGTTGTATGGCCGTTATCTCAGTCCGGTCATGAACCTGGATGAGGGGCGTCGCCGTTTGGCTGATAAGCTCGATCAGCTGCGTTTCGCCGCTAATAAGCCGGAATTCGACGGTTTCAGTTTCGTGGATTTTGGCACCCGCCGACGTTTCAGTGGCGCCTGGCAGCGCGAGTTGATTGCCTGCCTTGCCGAGTCGGTGCCCGCCCAGTTTACCGGTACCAGTAATGTTATGCTGGCCCGGGAATTTGGTTTGCGGCCCGTTGGTACCATGGCCCATGAATGGCTGCAGGCGCATCAGGCGCTGACCGCCGACCTGGGGTCAAGTCAGAAGCAGGCTCTGAAAGTCTGGCTGGAGGAGTACCGGGGTGAACTGGGAATTGCGTTGACTGATACCATCAATATGGATGCTTTCCTGAATGACTTTAACCGTGGGCTGGCCCAGGCCTATCAGGGAATGCGTCACGACTCGGGCGACCCCATTGTGTGGGGTGAAAAGGCAATTGCCCATTATGAGTCGCTGGGCATTGATCCTGCTACCCGGACACTGGTGTTCAGTGATGGTCTGAATCTCGATATGGCGTTGCGTATATTCTGCCACTTTCGCGACCGGATTCGGGTCAGCTTTGGTATTGGTACCTGGCTGACCAATGACGTCGGTGCCTCGGCCCTGAGTATTGTGCTGAAACTGGTGAGCTGCAATGGACAGCCTGTGGCGAAAATTTCGGATGCGCCAGGTAAGACGTTGTGCCTTGACCAGGGGTACATTGCCCAGCTGCGCCATGTCTACGGGTTGTGCTGATTGGTAACTTCTGGCGTATCCCGCCGATGCGCTCCTGTTACCGGGGAGTAGCCTGCTCCCGGGAATCGCTGCCCTGCGAGTTCCCTGTAGCGTGATCGTCAACACACTTGGCCCGCATGGTCATGGCGATCGCGACCTGCCGGAACCTGTTTCAGGTTCCCGGGTTTGGCAAGACCGGAACGCAGTACCCTGAGCCTGAGGGCGGTGTGTTCCGTATCTGTCAGACTCGCCCTTCTGGATGTTTTCCTGGATGCACTGATAGTCTCGACGCTGGGTATGATGCTGGCTAATATTCCGGCGGTCTGGGCAGGCTGTCGGGCCGGTGATAATTTCCATCTGCAATGGGTGCGCTTTGTGGCGTCCGCACTCTTTATTGGTCTCGGTATTTTCAGCCTGTTGGGTTGAGAAACGGGTTGCAAACGGGCGTGCTTTCAGCGAGAATGCACCCCGCTGCCGACGAGCTCTCAGTCGGCATCTTTATGGCGGACCTTGCCGGTCCCCCCGCAATGAGCAGCTGTGAACTCCGCCAGGCCCGGAAGGGAGCAACGGTAGCAGTGCGCGCATGTGCCGGGGTGTGGCTGGTAGGGGACGCCTCCAATCTCCAAAGCTTCCCACTATTTACCTTTGTCTTGCTGCCAGCGATTTCATGCGGTGGTTTCGTGCATTCCCGGTGCATCTTCAGTTAGCATATAGCGTTACGTGGTCTGAGTGTCTTCCTGTTACGGTTGTGGCATGACCTGTCGTCTTTTGTCGTGAATCGATGAGAGGGAGTGGCAGGTTGGCTGACACGTGAAGCCCTGGCCGGAATTGTCCCTGGAGTAATGAACAGCCAATGAGTTATCAGGTACTTGCCCGAAAGTGGCGCCCCCGTACCTTCAAGGAGCTGGTAGGGCAGGTGCATGTCCTGCAGGCGCTGATCAATGCCCTTGACAGTGGTCGGCTCCACCATGCCTATCTGTTTACCGGTACCCGGGGGGTGGGGAAAACAACCATTGCCCGGATCCTGGCCAAGTGCCTGAACTGCGAGACCGGCGTGACGTCGGAGCCCTGCGGTCAGTGCTCCGCCTGTCGCGAGATTGATGAAGGGCGGTTTGTCGACCTTATTGAAGTGGATGCGGCTTCCCGTACCAAGGTGGAAGATACCCGCGAACTGCTGGATAACGTCCAGTATGCACCCACCCGGGGCCGCTTCAAGATCTACCTGATCGACGAAGTCCATATGCTCTCCCAGCACAGCTTCAATGCGCTGCTGAAAACGCTGGAGGAGCCGCCTCCCCATGTAAAATTCCTGTTGGCGACAACAGATCCGCAAAAGCTGCCTATTACCATTTTGTCGCGCTGTCTGCAGTTCAGTCTGAAGAATATGTCGCCGGAGAAAGTGGTCGGACACCTTCAGGAAGTACTTGACAAGGAAGGTGTCAGTTACGAATCGGCGGCCCTGTGGCAGCTGGGGCGTGCCGCAGACGGCAGTATGCGTGACGCGCTCAGCCTGACGGATCAGGCCATTGCTTTCTGTGATAACACGATCACCGAACAGGGCGTCAGCGCCATGCTTGGTACTATCGATCGGAGTCAGGTGCTGAATGTGGTTTCGGCACTGGCCACGGGAGAAGCTGCAGGTGTGCTGGGTACGGTGGCCGGTCTGGCCGAGCATGGGCCTG
Organism: Kistimonas ophiarachnellae; assembly: GCF_057552235.1. NCBI lineage: Bacteria > Pseudomonadati > Pseudomonadota > Gammaproteobacteria > Oceanospirillales > Endozoicomonadaceae > Kistimonas > Kistimonas ophiarachnellae. The sequence continues at coordinate 53,470 of NZ_BAAJPA010000019.1, forward strand.
ATTATGCTTCTGTCCTGGCGGATATGCTGTCTGTTCTGCACCGGGTGGCCATTGCCCAGGCAGTGCCGGATGCGGTTGATAACAGCCAGGGTGACCGGGATACAGTGTTGTCACTGGCGCGTCAGATGACGTCGGAAGATGTTCAGCTTTACTACCAGTCCGGCTTGATTGGACGGCGTGATCTACCGCTATCGCCAGACCCTCGTACCGGGTTTGAGATGGTGCTTTTGCGCATGCTGGCATTCCGTCCTGATGGTGTGCCGGTGGCGCCGGTTCAACCGTTACAGCAGGGGCGGATGCCTTCAGGGCAGGCCGATGGCAGTCCTGCGGTTTCCCAGCCTGAGCAAGGGGAGCGTGAAGAGCCTGAGCCTGCGGATAAACGTGCCGCGAAAACGCCTGCCCCGATACCGGTTGAGCCTGTAGCACCTGTTATCGCTAATGCCGATGTGTTTAATGCGCTGGCGGCTGAATCGCTGGAGCAGGATCAGGTGCTGGAACAACCTGCTGTTATTGATGATGCCGTAACCGCAGATGCGGAGCCATTACCGGAGCCCCCGCCGCCAGAACCCGTGGTAAGTTCAACGCTGCAGGAGGTTGTAGTTACTGAATCTGTTGGTAAGGCCGAAGATGCCGGGGCGAAGTATGATGCACAGGCTTGTGAAGTCGAAGATCCGCTGCCACCGACAACCGAGCGATTGCCCGTATCAGCCTTAACGCCAGACAGCTGGATTGCTGTTTTTCAGGAGTTACCGCTGGCTGGTGTGACCCGGACCATCGCTTCGTATTGCCTGCTGGATGCCGTAGAGGGTCATCGCCTGACGATGGTGCTTGACCAGAATCACGATACCTTATACAACGACACTCATCGTCTACGGATGGAAGCGGCGCTCAGTGAATACTTTGGAACCGGTATTGTTCTGACAGTTTCACCGGGTGAGGTAAATCGTGAAACACCTGCAGCCTGGCGCGAACGGCGCCGACAGGAACGGCAGCAGGAAGCCGTGAACAGTATTTATGCCGATGAACGGGTACAGACGCTGGTTAACACGTTCTCAGGCACCATTCTTGATCATACAATTGAACCGGTAGACTGAATGCTTGCCGGTCATTAAACGACGAAGTACAGATTTCAGACCTGCAGATAGGGGCAGGTTGGTCACTATGAGGTGGATATGTTGAAAGGTGGTATGGGCAACCTGATGAAGCAGGCTCAGCAGATGCAGGAGCAGCTGCAGAAAATGCAGGAAGAGCTGGCCAATGCCGAAGTACAGGGTGAATCCGGTGCGGGTCTGGTACAGGTGGTTATGAATGGGCGTCACGATGTTCGTCGTGTGACCATTGATCCCAGCCTGATGACCGAAGAAAAGGAAATGCTGGAAGACCTGCTGGCGGCGGCGGTGAACGACGCTGTACGTAAGCTGGAAAAGAACCAGCAGGCGCGAATGGCTGAACTGACCGGTGGTATGGGGTTGCCAGCCGGTTTCAAGATGCCTTTCTGAGACACGGTACACTATGTCATTCAGCCCGTTAATTGTTCGTTTGATGGAAACACTGCGCTGCCTGCCCGGTGTCGGACCCAAAAGCGCCCAGCGGATGGCAATGCATCTTCTGGAGCGTGACCGGGAGGGTGCGCTGGCGCTGGCAGAGACACTGCAGGCCGCCGTGGAAGGCGTTGGGCGCTGTAAACGATGCCGGACGCTGGCGGAGACAGAACTTTGTACCATCTGCGCCAGCAGCTCCCGTGATCAGCGTCTGCTTTGTGTGGTTGAAACGCCTGCTGATGTCCTGGCCATCGAACAGGCGGGGAGTTACCGCGGATACTACTTTGTCCTTATGGGGCATTTGTCGCCCATCGATGGCATTGGCCCCGGTGATATTGGTGCGCCAGAGCTGCTTAATCTGTTGGATGAGATTGAGGTCGAGGAAGTGATCCTGGCGACCAATCCGACCGTCGAAGGTGAGGCGACAGCCCATTACCTGGCGGACCAGGTGCGTCGTCGTGGCCTGAAAGTGTCGCGGATCGCCCATGGCGTGCCATTGGGCGGGGAGTTGGAGTATGTTGATGGTGGTACGCTGGCACATGCCTTTGCCGGCCGTCGTGAAGTGACTGCCTGAATACAAAGGTCCGGTTGTCCATTCCGATGGATTAACCGGACTGTTTTCCCGATCAGTTGTTATTTTCCTTACTGATGCTTTTCAGCATTGCACTTACCTTGACCATTTCCAGACTTTCTTCAGCGGTTGTGGGGGCGACGTTACTCGCCTGCGTCAGCAGTTGTGAAATTTTGTCTGTCTCTTCATTGCCATACAGCCGATTCAGGGCCACGCTGTACTCCAGGGGGATCACCGGGGGCAGTGGGGTGTGATTCATAGCCTGATTAAACCACTTCAGCATGGTTTTCTCGCTGGCCCCATACGTCATCCTGCCAACCAGTTTTCCGGCTTTGTCAATAATGCCTGCATGTACAGCGCCAAGTGCCGCTGCACCGAAGAGGTGGTCAGGTTGCTGTGACATTAAACGTTCAAGGTCTGATTTCATGGGGCGGGTATAACCGGTTGTCAGGGCTTCACTCAAACCCAGGTCTTCGGCGATACGTGCCTTGGCGTAGGCATTGCTGAACAGCACGTAATGGGTTGCAGGGCGGTAATCACGCATACTGTCTGAGAGGCTGATCACTTCGCGCAGGAGGTCATGCTTTTCCTGGGGTGATCTGGCCAGGTGCTGGGCATAGATACATTGTGCATAGAGTGCCGGGATATAGCCGGCAGGTCCCAGTTGCATGCCGAGTTGTTTGGCGTCCTGGAATCGTCCCTCAAACAGTGCCCGCCAGGCATTCTGAAGCAGTGAGGCATAACGTTGGTATTGTGTATCAGTGAGGGTGTCGGAATCACTCGTCTTGCTATCAGGGCTATCAATTTTTCTTAATGCGGCAGTAATGATGTTCGCCAATTCCGGATAGCTGTTCACCATCGCCTTTAGATAGCTGGCATCCGGGAAGGGTTCGTTGATCCCGACCGTTAAGCGGGGCCAGTGTTGTTGGAGTTGCTCGCCGCTGTAATCATATTGAGGCAACTCGGAGGGATAGCTGGCCCAGGTGTTGTCGGCCTGCGTAAAGGGCGACAGTGTTGCCAGGAGAATCAGCACAATGATCGGCAGTCTACGCATTACCCGTCCTTTGTCTTTTGAATAGGGTTGTTATACCAATCGTGCTTTCTAACGCCGTCAAATATCCCGGCTTCCCGGTAATACTGGGCAAATCCCAGGGTTTTGAAAGAACGATTGGTATTAGATGATAAGTAACTGTTTGCGCATAATGCTGGGGAATGGTAACAGACCGCTGAACGTTCAGATTGGCTTTCCTGACAGACCGTTACCGGCAATCGGTCACGGTCTGCCAGGATGGTGCAGAGACTATTGGTGAATCGTAACGCTATTGATCGTGATCGTTTCAGCAGGAACGTTAGCGTGAGGGCCTTTGCGGGTCGTACGGGCCTTGCCGATCTTTTCCACCACGTTCATGCCGTCAATGACTTCACCAAAAACGGTATAGCCGGGTTGGGACGCTGTGCCATCCAGGTAGTTGTTATCGACCAGGTTAATGAAAAACTGGCTGGTGGCACTGTCAGGATTGCTGGTTCTGGCCATGGCGATGGTGCCCCTTCGGTTGGACAGTCCATTGCCAGATTCATTGCGTATGGGTTTGTGTGTCTGCTTGCGGCCCATGTCCGGTGTCATACCGCCACCCTGGATCATAAAGTTGGCAATGACGCGGTGGAAAATGGTGCCATCATAAAATCCATCGTTGGCATATTTCAGAAAATTGCGAACCGTTTCAGGTGAATGCTGTTTATCCAGGTTAAGGGTGATGACGCCCTGATCTGTATTGATATCAACAATTACACTCCTGGTCTGGGGCGTGGGTGTTGTCGAGGTTGATGCTGGAGTGCTGGCGTGGCTGGTACCGGCGACCAGTAAAAACAGTGTGCACAGGCAGGTTATCAGGCGGTGATGCATGGCAAGTATCCATTGTGGTTAGGTGTGCGTTGTCTGTTCCTGCACTGCTCAGGCAAGGCAGGCATGAATTATTCCTGTGGGTCCAGCGTAATGTGGCTGGTGTCGGGAGCAGGTGGAGGCTCGTCATCTGACGGATCGACAAGATAACCGGATTGTGGACGCAGGCTGATATTGCTGGTATCCGGTACATCGTAGTCAGGTTCCTGTTTTTTATCCTGAACGTTCGCACCGGCCGGGGCTACCGTAATGCCTGCATCGGGTACGTTAATTTCGGTGTGGTCAGAACGGCTGGCGGCCTGCCCCGAGCTGGTAGCAGACTCCGTTGACGGAGTGTTTTGGGGCGCAGGCGTTTCCTCGGCATGTTTTTGTCGTAACTGGCAAATGGCGCCGGATTTTTTCAATGCTGCCAGGTATTTCCTGGCAGTCGTTTCATCCAGTCCGCTTTTCAGTACGACGGTTTTTCCGGAAAACAGTTTATCAACCTGGGCAGGGTTCGCCTTGAACAGGGCGGCGACATTTTTGCGTACCTGCGCCTCCTCCAGGCTGTCGTCAATCTCGCCGGAGAATATCAGGTCGTAAGTGGCAGTCATAGGCTGGTCCGTTGTTTTGGCGCGGTAGATACCACGGCGCCCTGTGTCATGTTTTCGCAATATTCTACTGCTAATTTTCTTACCAGTTAAAACCCGTGAATGCAATAAAACGGACGACAGGGGAGTACGGAAAACATGGTGCGTTTACTGCTGCTTATTGTCTTTATGACGGGGGCTGCATCCCTTTCAGCCAGTGATCAGGTGAACAGGGGGCTGTTTGTTGATCCTCCTGAACTACTGTTCACTCTTCAAGGCTCTAATACGATCGGTGCGCGTCTGGCGCCGGAACTGGTTCGCGACTGGCTACTTGAGCGCGGTTTGCAGCAGGCACACATCCAGACGACAGCGGTAGAAAATGAGCAGCGGATTATTGCCCGGCACGCCAGCGGTCGTGAGGTAGTGGTTCAGGTCAAGGCGCATGGCAGCTCCAGTGGCTTCAAGGCAATGCTGGCCGGTGAAGCGGATATGGCGGCTTCTTCACGACCCATCAAGAAAAAAGAACGCCTGGCCCTGATCCGGTATGGTGATTTGATGTCGGCTGCGTCAGAGCACGTTGTTGGTATTGATGGTATCGCCGTGATCGTTCATCCGGATAACCCGTTAAAACACCTGAAAATTAACCAGGTGGCGCGGATCTTTGCCGGTGAGGTGACCAACTGGGCTGAATTAGGCGGAGAGAATCGGCCCATTGTTGTGCATGCCCGGGATGAGCGGTCAGGCACCTGGGATACGTTCCGTAAACTGGTTCTGGGCAAGCAGTGGCAGCTAATGCCTGATGCCCTGCGCTTTGAGTCAAACACCGGGCTTTCCGCGCGGGTGACTGATGAGCGAGGGGCGATTGGTTTCGTCAGTTTGAATACCATTGGTCGAGCCAAGGCGCTTGCGATGGCCAGTGGTGAAGCCCGTGCATTGTTGCCAGACAGATTGACGATAGCTACAGAAGATTACGCGCTGGCGCGTCGTCTCTTTCTGTACCTGCCCTCTGTTCGACCGAATCCCTATGCGCAGGATTTTCTGGCATTTGCCGTGAGTCAAACGGGGCAGCAGGCGGTGGACCATGTTGGCTACATTTCCCAGAATGTCACATCACTTGCGCCCAGGTTATCAGGAGAACCTGGCTATTACCGTGAGCAGGTCGGCAATCACTTTCGTTTGTCGGTGAACTTCCGTTTTTATGAAGGTAAGGCAAGGCTTGATAACAAGGCGCTTAAGGATATTGAACGGCTGGCGGCGTTCTTTAAAGAGCGGCCGGGTCGCTTGTTGCTGGTGGGCTTTGCGGAGACTAAAGGTTACAACCCCAATGCGAAATTATTGTCGCGCTTGCGGGGCAAGGTGGTAAGACAGGCCCTGATGCGTGAAGGTATTTCCCGTGCCCAGGTGGATGTGCTGGGTTATGGCGCTTACCTGCCTCTCACTGATCGACAGACTGACTTCGGTCGTATTAAAAACCGCAGGGTAGAAGTCTGGTACCGGCCTGTTTCAGGCCCGGATGTTGCCGGGCTGTAAGTTTGGCGTGTGAGAGGAATGACACGCGCGATGCAGCGGTAAGTTGTGTAGGGCGGGAATGGAGAATAGCGTCACCCATTCCCGTTCTCATTCAGTGCCTGCCGCCTTTTTTTTCGTCTGAGCTATGGAACAGCAGGTACATTTCGACCAGGATGTCGGGGAGCTGTTCGCACATGTCTTCGACCAGGTCCTGGTTGGCGCTGATATCGCGGAAATCCGGTTCATCACTGAATACACCGGAAATTGTCATCACCGGCAACAGCAGTTCCGCCACGGCCTGTTCGTCGCTATCCAGCCAATGCTCTTCGTGCTCGAAATGGGCTTCGATGAAACCGGTGCACCAGTCGGCCAGTGGTGAGTCCATGGGGGACTGGTTGGCGGCGACCTGGGCGGGAATGTCCAGTTCGTCGTCGTCACTGTTCAGTTGTCTGTCGATTTCAGCGCGTATGACGCGGATGCTGTTGAGGGCCTTCTCCTTTGCATCCTGGGAAGACGCATCGGTCAGTCCGGCAGTCATATAATTCAGTGCGGTTGAATCATCCACGGCGACGGGTCCGACAACCAGGCCGGTGAGGAAGCCGTGGGCGGAACAGTAATCCATGACATCTTCCTGCTGCTCGGTCTCGCGGTCGCCGGCCAATGTGGTCAGAAAGTCGGCCAGGTGCTGATGGTGCATGTCCAAAGGGGTAACCTCAAAAAGAATGGAATGGCAATCAATCTGCCAGATGGGCGCATTCTAGGGCAGCACGTCGCGGAATCAAAGTGTATACTGCCTCGCTTGTTAAACCGACGGATGTCTCGCATCAGCGCAGCCTCTGTCGGTCGTGATTCTGATCTTGATGTAAGGTGCTGAATGTCCGAAAAGGCGCTTGAAGTTCTCCATAATACCTTTGGTTTTACGGCATTCCGGGGCCAGCAGGAACCCGTTATCCGGCGTGTCCTGGGCGGTGGGGATGCGCTTGTCCTGATGCCGACAGGGGGAGGCAAGAGCCTTTGCTACCAGGTGCCAGCACTGATACGGCCAGGCACTGCTGTCGTGGTCTCACCACTGATCGCCCTGATGGAAGACCAGGTCAGGAGCATGAATCAGCTGGGTGTGCGGGTCGGATGCCTGAATTCCGCCATGTCCGTTCAGGCGCAGATGCAGACCGAAGAGGATCTTGTCCGTGGCGAACTGGATCTTTTGTATGTGGCGCCCGAACGGCTGCTGATGCCGCGTATGCTGGGGGTTCTGGAGCAGATTTCAATCGCGCTATTCGCCATTGATGAGGCGCACTGTGTTTCCCAGTGGGGGCATGATTTCCGGCCGGAATACCTGCAGTTGGCCGTGCTGGGACAACGATTTCCCGGTGTGCCCAGGATTGCGTTGACGGCAACGGCTGACAGTCGGACCCGGCGGGAGATTATCGAACGCCTGGCGTTAAACCAGGCCGAATCCTTTATTGGCAGTTTTGACCGTCCCAATATTTTTTACCGCATCTCCCAGAAGCGTCAGGCCAAGCAGCAGCTGCATGCCTTTATTCTGAAGGATCACCCGGGGGAGTCCGGCATTGTTTACTGTATCTCCCGGAAAAAAGTCGAAGAGCTGGCTGATTGGCTGAATCAGCATGGCATTCGAGCCCTCCCTTACCATGCCGGCATGTCTCCGGAAGAACGCTCCCGGAACCAGCACCTCTTTCATAATGAGGAAGGGCTGATCATGGTGGCAACGGTGGCGTTTGGTATGGGGGTTGATAAGCCCGATGTTCGCTTTGTGGCACATATGGATCTGCCGCGCAGCATTGAGGCCTATTACCAGGAAACCGGTCGGGCCGGGCGTGATGGTTTGCCAGCCACTGCCTGGCTGGCCTACGGGTTGCAGGATGTCATTATCCTGGGGCAGATGCTGTCCCAGTCCAATGCGGATGTCTCCATCCGGAATGTGGAGCGGCAGAAGCTGGAATCCATGCTGGCCTTCTGTGAAATCAGTGGGTGCCGTCGGCAGGCGCTGCTGGCGTATTTTGACGAAGCGCTCGACGAGCCCTGCGGGCATTGTGACCTCTGTGCGGAACCGGTCGTGACCTGGGATGCGACGGATGCCGCCAGGAAAGCATTATCGAACGTCTATAGGACCGGTCAGCGCTATGGGGTCACCCATCTGGTGGACGTATTGATGGGCCGTGAGAATGCCAGGGTCAAACAGCTGGGGCATGCCCAGGTGTCGACGTTTGGTCTTGGCCGTGATCTTAGTCAGAAACAGTGGCGTTCTGTTTATCGGCAGCTTGTTGCACGGGGGTTTCTCAGTGTTATTGAAGAACATGGAGGGCTGCAGTTGTCCGAGAAATCCCGCCCGCTGCTGCGTGGCGACACCGCGTTGATGCTGCGTCGAGATCGTTACGAGGTGCAGGAGGCGCGTGAAACCCGGGACAGTGTTGGCAAAGTGATTGAAATAAGGCCGGAGGATGAGCCGCTATGGCATGCGCTGAGGGAGGCGCGTCGATTGCTGGCCAAAGCGCAGGGGATTCCGCCGTACATGATTTTCCACGATTCAACCCTCAGGGAAATGATACGTTGCAGGCCTACAAGCCTGGGTGAAATGGAGCAGATTTCCGGGGTGGGTCAACGAAAATTACTGGCTTACGGTGACGAGTTCCTGACAGTGCTTGGAGAGTATGACGCATCTGTTGCCCAGGCTCAGAATGATGCTGAAGAGGTTGTTATTTAACGGGTTCTGGTGGGCTGTCACAGGGCGGTTGGTAGGGTATTGCGAGCGTCAAAGCGGAATTTCAGCGCCGATCCACAGTGCCTGCAGTGGTATTTTACGCCACGCCGAATCCGGTTATGGCGAATGGCTGTCAGGGGTATTTCCCTGTCCGGGCAATCACAGCCATAGATAAAGTGATGGCGCCCGGCATTACGGATGTCATAGTTGTGGCATCGCTCGGCTGGTACCTGGAAGAGGGTCATCACGGCTTGCCACTCTTTGCCATGGGGTTTTATTCGATGGCCATAGACCCTGGCTGCCACCAGGTGCGCCACTTCGTGGGCGACAATATGATGGACAAAATGGGCGGGATTCTGCCGATAGAGGGCGGGATTGAACCTTAGCCGATTCTTGCCCGGGAGCGCCTGTCCCGCATCGCTGCCCAGCAAATCCATCAGAATTACGGGTGGAGGGAAAGGGATATCGTAATAGTGGGACGCTTTTCGGATAAGCTGCTGAATGCGTTTGTTGATGTCCTGTTCTGCCTGGCTCACAGCGACTGCCCTTACCACCGGTATCCGGTAAACCCTGTTCATGTTGTATCAATCATGCCTTGCCTGAGGCCTCGGATACTAGCCGTAATTGGACGTATCGTCTGGTCGGGGTCCCTGTACGGAGTGGAAATACGGATGAGTGGTTGGTTCGGGAGGCGACATGGCTGTCCGCCTCCCTGCAGGGGTCAGCTGGTGTAAATGGGACCGACACCAATGCTCCAGAGGACAACCGTGATGGCCAGGATTGCGACGAATACAACCAGGGCAATACAAAGAATGGAACTGGCGAAGACGAATCCCTGTTCTTTGCTGATATTCATGAACACGGGCAGTCCGGAATAAAGCAGGTAGGTAGACCAGCTCGCTGCCATGAGGCCAACCAGCATCATAAGCCAGAGGGACGGATAGAGTCCGATCAGACCTGCCAGGAACAGGGGTGTTGTGGTATAGGAGGCAAAGGTGACGCACTGGCTGATGGTGGGAAAGCAATCATAGGTCTGTGCCATCCAGTGAATCGCCCGACCCATAACATAGACGCCGGAGAGCATGGCCAGGTAGGCCAGCAGGGCCATGGAGGCGGCGCTGTCAGGGGTCAGGCGGACAACCTCCTCGCTGCCGGCAAGGGACCATCCGGTCACGGTTGTGCCGAAGTAGGTGCAGATGGCGGGAATCGCCGCCAGCACAACCACGTTGGCCATATAGGTTTTGATGACAGAGGATTTTTCCTCACGGATACTGCGCCATTCCCGGTCAGGATGCGTGAATAATCCCCAAACATGAAGCGCCATGATTCTGCCTCCTTGCCAGTCGATCAGGGAAACCCTGGACTGCTCATGAGCTGGCTTGTCTGTTTTGGTTTTGAGTCAATTGTCAATACTGCTAACAAACAGTAGAACAGGCAAGGCTCCGGATAGCAATAGTCTGCATTGTATGGAAAACTGTTTTATCTCCTTAATATTAATATAAATGCTAGAGGTGCTATGTCGGCGAAGCAGGGATTAGGCAAGATGGCAGCGGTGCTGCTGTTGTTACTGGTATTGAGTGTTTTGCTGGTTAATTCTGTTCTCAATCAGCGGGCGGAAAGTGCTGTGACAAAGGTTGTTGTGGTCAATATGCCAGTGATAGAAAGTGAAATGCCGGATTTTGGCGATATCAAGGATGTGAAAGCAAAAAAGGCTGCATTTTTTGGCTATATGATGCCCATCGTTGAATCCGAAAATGCAAAAATAGCCGCTGATCGTGTTCGTATCAAGCAAATGTCCGGGCAGCCATCGTTGAGCGAAAAGGATAAGGCGTGGTTGGCCGGTATTGCGAAGAAATACCGTCTGAAACCGGCAGAAGGATTCAGCCCGCAATGGTATTCAGCCCTGCTGGATCGTGTCGATACGCTGCCTGTTTCGCTGGCGCTGGCACAGGCTGCCAATGAATCGGCCTGGGGAACATCCCGTTTTGCGCTTGAGGGCAATAATCTTTTTGGTCAGTGGTGTTTCAGCAAGGGCTGTGGGCTGGTGCCTGCACAGCGCAATGAAGGTGCAGATCATGAGGTCAGAAAGTTTGACTCTGTCTCCGGTTCGGTGGCGGCATATCTCCTGAACATCAATACCCATCCTCAGTATTCGGACCTGCGAGCCCTGCGAGCCGAGGCTCGGCGCAATCATCAGGCGGTGACCGGGCTGTATCTGTCCCCGGGGCTTGTGCGTTACTCCCAGCGGGGTGAGGCCTATGTCCATGAGCTGATGGCGATGATTACAGGTAACGGGCTTGAAAAATACGATGTGGCGCTCACGGATCATGACAGTCCGGGGGCTGGCTAAATCAAGAGAATGGTTGAATAAAATAACGGGGAGGGAAGCCCATGCCAAGGTTTTTTCTCACGGGCATCATTATCTGGTGCATGGCAGGTTTCAGTGTTGCGGCACCGAAAAGCGAGTATTGGGCACTCTGGGATCGGAGTAATGAAAATAATAGCGTAAGCGTGTCCCATGTCGAATGGCAGCGCTTGCTGGATGCATACCTGAAAGAGACACCGGAAGTCCGGTTGTTCGATTATGATCGTGTGTCAGCAGGGGATCGCGCCAGCCTTGATCATTACCTGGCCTATCTGGCAGGCATTGATCCCAGGGGATATAGCCGCCGTGAACAAATGGCTTACTGGATTAACCTCTACAATGCGCTAACGGTACGGCTGATACTGGATCATTATCCGGTAAAGTCCATCCGTAAGCTGGGTGAAGGCTTTTTCAGTTTTGGCCCATGGGATGATGATGTCGTCACTGTGGCGGGGCAGCGGTTAACCCTCAACGACATTGAGCACCGCATATTGCGACCGATCTGGAAAGACAGGCGAATCCATTATGCGGTGAACTGTGCCAGCATGGGGTGTCCTGATTTGGAGGCTGCTGCTTATACCGGTGCTAACGTGGATAGGTTGCTGGATAGTGCTGCAAGACGGTTTATCAATCAGGCTAAAGGTGTGAGGTTTGAGGGTGGAAGCCTGTACCTCTCCAAAATTTATGATTGGTACGCAGTCGATTTCGGAAGCCATCAGGAACTGATGTCACACTTGCATCAGTATGCGCATGGGAAAAGCAAAGAACAGCTGGCGGCTTTCAAGGGGCGGGTTCGTTACGATTATGACTGGGATCTGAATGATACTGGTGGCCGTTAATTCAATATAAAAAAGGGGCGCATATGCCCCTTTTTTCATCAGGCCGGTAAATCCATGATGTTCACCGGTTTAATGATTGTATCTTCTGTCTCGCTGTCTTCATCGTTGTCCGCAGTAAACTGAAGCGGGAAAGTTTCCCGGTCAAACGCTGTATCTCCGTCCTCGACCGGCGTGCCCCGAGGTACAAGGTTGCTGAAATCGTAGAGCCTGTTATCTGCCAGGTGAGAGGGCGCGACATTGGTCACTGCCCTGAACATGCTTTCAATCCGGCCCGGGAAGCGTTTATCCCATTCAGTCATCATACCCTTGATAGTCTGGCGCTGGAGATTGGGCTGGGAGCCGCACAGGTTGCAGGGGATGATCGGAAATTCCTTCAGTTCGGCAAACCTGGCTATATCTTTCTCCCGGCAGAACGCCAGCGGACGAATAACAATATGTTTGCCATCATCACTGATCAGTTTGGGAGGCATTGCCTTGAGCTTGCCGCCATAAAACATGTTCAGGAACAAGGTTTCCAGGATGTCTTCCCGGTGGTGTCCCAGGGCGATTTTGGTGGCGCCGAGCTCTGTGGCTGTACGGTAAAGGATGCCCCGGCGCAGGCGAGAGCAGAGTGCACAGGTCGTTTTGCCATCGGGTACCTTGTCCTTGACGATGCTGTAGGTGTCTTCTTCTATGATGCGGTATTCCACGCCGAGGCTGGTCAGGTAGTCCGGCAATACGTGCTCAGGGAAGCCTGGCTGCTTCTGGTCCAGGTTGACCGCGATGACTTCAAACTTGACCGGTGCATATTTCTGCAGATTGAGCAGGATATCGAGCATGGCGTAACTGTCTTTACCGCCAGACAGGCAGCACATGATGCGGTCGCCATCCTCGATCATGTTATAGGCGGCAATAGCCTGACCGGTCAGACGGCGCAGGCGTTTCTGCAGCTTGTTGAAATTGACTTTTTCGCTTCGGGTCTCAATCTGCATACGGTCAGGGTACTTGCTAGTGTCAGTGGACAAACCGTGAAGAACAGAAATACCGTTCTTGTGATCACAGTGATGAAAGTTCGCAGCATTATAAAGACCCGGGCGCAAATAATCAGGTATTCATGACCGCAGGCTCTCGCGGTTAATACATACGTTGCCTTATGGGGAGGGAGGGTTATTGAATGCCTGCCATGGGCGCTTTGACAGGATCGGCTTTGCTAGACTGTTGGGCTGGCTTGATGGGTTGGTTTCTGTGTTGTATCTGCTGTTGAAGGTCATGATTCAGATCAAGCGGAATTATTGGCAGGCTGACTAGAATAGGGTGTTGGGGGAGATGATCATGTTACCTACAGAGGGAGTCGAATGAGCAAATACGAGGAGTTTCGCCAGCGGCTGCAGGCGCGGCAGGATGAGCTGGAGCGGCGTGTCGCCAACATTACCCGCGATGTGACCCGCAAGGCCAGTGCTGACTGGTCGGAGCAGGCCCAGGAACGAGAGAATGACGAGGTGCTGGATGCGTTAGGCAATGAAGCTGTTGCTGAACTACGCCTGATCCAGAAGGCGCTGGAGCGAATCGAGGAGGGTGACTACGAAATCTGTGCCGGGTGTGGTGCTGATATTCCGATGGCACGACTTGAGATCATGCCCTATACGGATCTCTGTGTGAAATGTGCAGAGAATAAGGAGTAGGCCGTCGCTTGATGACGTCAGGCCGCTACCGTTTTACCCAGGATGAGGTGGTTGTAGTTTTCAATAAATGTTTCCGGTAAGTGGCTGTTTTCGCTCTGGTAATGTTCCTGCCAGATGGATGCCAGCAGTTGTGGGTCGCTGGCAGTGGCCGGGTCATCAATGTTTACGTCGGCACTCAGGTAAACCATCCAGGCTATCGCTGTCGCATAGCTGAGGTTGGTGGCCAGTTCCGCGTGTGGGTGTAGCAGAAATTCCCGTTGGCTGGCCAGGCCTCTGACTTTGCTGGCCAGTTCATGTTGATTATAAAGGAAGGTGTCCCAGATTCGGCGGTGGGTTTCCGGACTGATCTGGTAAATGCCAAGCGAGGCATGGTTGGCAAGGTGTAAGTGGGAGCCGAGTCCGGATTCCACCGCTGCGGTGCCCAGTAGCAGGTTTTCTGCCAGCGGTGACCGCATGTCGAGGTGGTCTAGCGTGGGTTGGACGACATACTCCCTGAATTCGTCTGCGCAGATTCCCATGGTCTTCAGGCTTCCCTGCCTTAAGGTTCTATAAACGGGGAATCGGCGGTAACGCCAATAGCTTGATCAATAGCTGCACAGACTGAAGCTGGGTATGCCTTCCGCGTCGAGGCGTTTTGAGCCGCCCAGTTCCGGGAGGTCGATGATAGCGGCTGCCTCAACGGGCTCAGCACCCAGACGGCGACAGAGCCGGGCCGCAGCGCAAAGCGTTCCGCCCGTGGCAATCAGGTCGTCAGCCAGTAGTATGCGATCACCCTTTTTCAGTGCGTCGGTATGGACTTCGAGTGCGGCGGAACCGTACTCAAGCTCATACTCTTCGCGAATCACGTCATAGGGCAGTTTGCCGGGTTTTCTGAAAATGACCAGCGGCAGACCCAGTTTACACGCCAGCGGTGAGCCAACCAGGAAACCACGGGCATCCAGGGCGCCAATATGGGTGATATCCTGACCCCTGTAGCGTTCTGCCAGGGTGTCAATGATCATCTGTGTCCCTTGAGGGGACTGAAACAATGGCGTGATATCGCGAAATGTCACGCCGGGTTCGGGCCAGTTGGGTATGGCCCGAATCAGGGAGTGGAGCAGTTGCTGGTCAAAAACCATCAGGGCCAATCCTGCGGAGGGTTACTGGATGTTGACAATGTCCTGGTGTTCAACAAGTTTGCCACCGGCCAGGGCGCACAGTTCCATGGCGCTGGTGATCTCAATCTCTTTGCCGTTGGCGTTGATCAGGCCGTTTTTCTGGAAACGGGTGAACACGCGGCTGACGGTTTCAACCGCCAGGCCCAGGTAGTTGCCCATTTCGTTGCGGGACATCGACAGGCGGAAAGACTGTGATGAAAAGCCGCGACGACGGAAACGGCTGGCCAGGTTGATCAGGAATGTGGCAATCCGCTCGTCCGCGTTCTTCTTCGACAGCAGCAGTTTCATCTGCTGGTCTTCGCGGATTTTGCGACACATGATGCGCATCAGCTGGCGCCGCAGCTCCGGGTAGTCGTCAGACAGTTTTTCCAGGCGATCAAACGGGATCTCGCAGACCATGGTGGTTTCAATCGCCTGGGCAGACACCGGATAGGCCTCTGTATCGAGACCGCTCAGTCCCACCAGCTCACTGGGCAGGTAAAAGCCCGTGATCTGTTCTTCGCCTTCGTTGGTGGCCGTGTAGGTTTTCAGTGCGCCGGAGCGTACTGCGTAGACACTGTGAAAGGGATCGCCTTCGAGAAACAGGTGCTCGCCTTTTTTCAGCGGACGTCCTCGCTTGATGATCCTGTCGAGTTCATCAATATCTTCAATTTTCAGCGCCAGTGGCAGGCAGAGCTGACTCAGGCTGCAGTCTCTGCAGGCCACATGAGTCACTTGCCGCACATTCAGCTTGGACACCATACAGAAGAACCCCTGTGAACCGGTGGGTGTAAAAGTCGTTGCGGCGGTATTGTAGGGGATTCTCCTGACAAGTTTAAGACTGTGAGGATACGTATCTGAATGTTTCTTGAAAAAAGGCCGGTTTCAGTGTTCGTTGGTACATGAAACCGGGGGGGGGGGGGAGGTTAATGGACTGGTTCAGATGACCCGTGAGAATCGTTGAACTTCCGCCACCTGCTGATAGGCGTCAAACTGCATGCAAATATTACGGATCAGCAGTCTTCCCCGGGGTTCGACAACAATGCCGTTTTTGTCCAGTCGAATGAGGCCGTCTGCCGCCATTGGGGACAGCTTGTTGAGTGCATCGGCAAAGTAGTCCTGGAAACGGATGCCGAACATCGTTTCGATATGACGGAAGTCAAGGTGGAAGTGGCAGATGAGCTGGTTGATAACAGCGCTTCGGATGCGGTCATCTTCATTCATCAGTAAGCCACGACGAATCGCCAGATGGCCGTTGTTGATACGGCTGGTGTACTCTTCCATGTTCGCATGGTTCTGGGCGTAGACATTGCCAATTCGGCTGATGGAGGACACGCCCATGCCAATCAGGTCACACTGGCTATGTGTCGTATATCCCTGGAAGTTCCGGTGCAACGAGCCTTCTTCCTGCGCCAGGGCGAGATCGTCATCTGGCAGGGCAAAGTGATCCATGCCGATGTATACGTATCCGGCGTCCAGTAGCCGGTTGATGGTATTTTCGAGAATGGCCAGTTTTTCCTGCGGATTGGGCAGGTCTTCATTGTTGATGCGCCGCTGAGGCATGAAGCGGTTAGGCATGTGGGCGTAATTGAAGACGGAAAGACGATCCGGGCGGATGTCGATGATTTTGTCGACCGTTTTCATGAAGCTGGCGCAGCTCTGGAAAGGCAGACCATAAATAAGATCAATGTTGATCGATTTAAACGTCAGTGCGCGGGCAGCATCAATGACATCCCGGGTCTCTTCTTCGCTCTGTACCCGGTTGACTGCCTGCTGAACGGTTGGGTCGAAGTCCTGTACGCCGATGCTGATCCGGTTGAACCCCAGCGAGCGCAGGTGGCCGATCACGCTCCAGTCTGCTTCCCTGGGGTCAATTTCAATGGAGTAATCTCCCAGGTCACCGCAGGTCAGGTTGAAATGCTTCGCGGTTTTGTCCATCAGCGCCTGCATTTGGGCCGGGTTCAGGAAGGTGGGGGTGCCGCCGCCCCAGTGGAGTTGTTCCACCGTCTGGTTATGACCCACCAGGGCGGACTGCATTTCAATTTCGTGAAAGAGTGCCTGCAGGTAAGGTTCGGCATGCTCGCGGCGTTTGGTGACGACCTTGTTGCATCCGCAGTAGTAACAGACCTTGGCGCAAAACGGGATATGGAAATAAAGCGACAGTGGGCGCCGGGCGGTGGCGCTGTCGGCGGCGGCTGCATGGTACGCTGCAACGCCGAAGTTATCCGAGAACTGCAATGCGGTCGGATACGAGGTGTAGCGAGGTCCCGTCTGATCATAGCGTCTGATCAATTCGAGATCCCATATCAGTTCACTGGCCATGCTCATTAACCCTGATCTTGTAATGTATCCGGCCCTATCCTGAGATGATTGTCGTATAGAATAGGCGTGCTTCGGATAGTTGCCGGTTATTTTGCGCAGCCGTATTGCACAAAATACTGATTGACAATTCTAGTTGTGTGGTGATTTTCCGAGTTGATATGTATCAAGAAGGTTTCAAATAATGTGCCGCAAGTGCTGGGACAGGGCGGAAAAATCCTGTCAGATGTCAATTGCCCATACAAATAGCATATTTACACGGAGTTTACGGTGAAATGTATAGCATCGTCCATTGGGGAAAATCTGTCGGAAATAGACTAATCACAATGAGGTGTACCGGATTGATCATTGGGTTAGCTGCTATCCTCATGATCGATACGTGATTAAGACGGGCAGGTAAACCGCATCTTTAATTCAGGTTTTGACCCTTGAATCCTCCATTGAGACCTGCTGAATGCATGAATTTATTGCTGGATTACCCAAGGCTGAACTGCATGTGCATCTTGAAGGAACGCTGGAGCCAGAACACTGCCTGACGTTGGCCCGGCGAAATAGAATCGACCTTGGATACCCGTCATCAGAAGCCTTGATGGCGTCCTATGATTTCTACGATTTAACGTCATTCCTGAAGGTTTACTATGCGGGGATACGTGTACTGGTCACAGAACAGGACTTTTATGAATTGGCAATCCGCTATTTTCGACGTGCTGCCAGTGAGGGGGTGGTTTATGTTGAAGCGTTTTTTGATCCCCAGGCACATACGTCACGAGGCATCCGCTTTGAAACGCTGATTACCGGTATCCATCGCGCCCAATGTGAAGCACGGAGCACCTGTGGTCTTGAGTCCAGCTTGATCATGTGTTTTCTCCGTGATCTGAGCGTAGAAAGTGCTGCTGAGCATTTGAAACTCAGCCTGCCCTACAGGGATTGGATTACGGGCGTTGGTTTGGATTCGGATGAACGAAACAATCCACCCTCTAAATTTGCCAATATTTTTGCGAATGCCCGTGCACAAGGCTATCACCTGACCATGCATTGTGATGTAAACCAGGTGAATTCACTGGCTCATATCAGGGAGTGCCTTGATATCATCAAAGTTGAGCGTATTGATCATGGTTTGAATGCACTTGAGGATGAACAGCTTTGTCATGATCTGGTTAACCGGGGTATCGGTTTAACGATTTGTCCGGTCTCAAATCGTTT
>NZ_BAAJPA010000020.1:0-70809 GCF_057552235.1 Kistimonas ophiarachnellae
TCAGGCTGCTGGTCATTGTCCGGAGAATGTCGGTGACATCCCAGGTCATGGTGCCGTGGTCGCCTATAACCTGATCTATGCCGACACCGCCAGTAATAGTGTCTTCGCCGGTACCTCCAATGACACGATTGAAGCCATCGCCCAGGTTCAGGATGTCATCACTGCCCGTTTCGTCATCCAGGTCAGTACTGGTCAGCGTGGTCAGCTGACCATCCGTGAACAGGGCGGAACCGTTGTCGCCGATCACGATGTCATCATCGCCAGTAGTCGTTACTTCATCACCGCCCTGACCGGCGATCACAACATTGTTTCCACTGGAAAGGGTGATCACATCACGGGCGCCCTGATCTATCAGCGCGCTTTCCGCAGATTGCAGGATATTGGCAACATCGTAAGTCAACTCACCATGGTCACCGAGCACATGGTCTACCCCCGTACCACCAGTGATGGTGTCTGTGCCCGCACCGCCTATGATCCGGTTAAAGCCATCACCGGCATTCAGTTGATCATTGTCACCTGTCGTATCATCAGCATCTGTGGACTCGAGCTTTGTCAGGTGGCCATCCGTAAAGATGGCTGTTGCGTTATCACCGACAAGAATGTCATTACCAGCGCCCGCGGTGACATCATCCTGACCAAAGCCCGCAATCACCAGATTATTGCCATCACCCGCACGAATAGTATCGTTACCACCATTCTGGAGCCGGAGTGACGCAACACTGATGATCTGGCCTGCAGCCAGGGTGATAATGCCGTGATCACCAAGAATCAAGTCATTATCACTGTCCAGAAGCCCCAGCGGGCTACCATCTTCATTGGCGCCGTACAGTTCATCGCCGCCGACACCACCAAGCAGCCAGTCATTACCCGCATTCCCCTGCAGAGTATCAATACCACCATGATCAGCCGTACGGTTTTGAACCAGGTCAATGGTAATCAGGTCACCATCCACATTCCGGTCAACTTCACCATTGTCGCCTATCAGGATATCGTCACCGGCATTACCGGCGACCTCATCCGCGCCCGCACCGGCAAGGATAATGTCATTCTCATCACCGCCCAGCAGGATATCGTTACCGCCCTGCGCTTCGACTGCGGTTTCGATATGCGACACATTACCTGTTGTCATCAGGCGCAGCTGTTCAGGTGAACCGTCACGGATCTGGGTGATGACGCCATGATCACCAAAGATGATGTCATCACCCATGCCACCATCAATGGTGTCATTGCCTACAGCAAGATCATCAGCCTTGGCCCCATCGTTGTCAGGATCAGCAACAGTCACTACCGTCAGCACTTCTGTTGCCAGGCTCAGGCGCTGGGATAGATCAATATTGAAGCCGGAATCGCCGTAGAGATGATCATTGCCACCCAGGCCAAAGAGGGTGTCATCACCGGAACCACCGGCGATCTGATCATTCCCCTGTGAGCCATAAATGGTGTCATTGCCTGCACCACCATAGATAATGACGCCACTCAATGCGCCAGAGGCATCAATAACATCGTTACCAGCATTGGTATACGACACTACTGAATCCAGCCCTTCCCCTCTCAGAGACGCATACCGGCTACCATTCTGACTGGTATCACCAAAGATAATCAGCGGAACGTTATTGGTGTCAGTACCGGTCACAGTAATAGTGTCACCACCCATCTCGGTAGCGCCGGTCGAAGGATCAGTCATTGCCTGATTTCCTCCGCCATGTGCCACCATGATCGGGTTCTGTTTCTGGACACTGGCGCTTACCGTTTCATCGGCCAGCTGCTCACCACTGGCCAATGAAATCTGGCTGCCATCCAGCGAGATAGACGCAATGGTGTATGTACCGTCATTTCCTGTCGTATCAGCAACAACAATGCTGTCGCCGGCCCGGAAACCCTGGTCAAACCAGCTGCCGCCATCCTGCAAGGTGATATAACTGACACCCAGCCCGACATTGTGGGAGAACACCATGGCCGCGCTGATACTGATCGCCGTGACATCAACGGTCAGGCTATCATTACCGGTGCCCAACACGGCTTCGACCACTTCCATACCGTAATAAGTGATGCCACCGGCAATAGTCTGGTCCGGGGCACCGTTTTCACCGGCTACGACTATGGCATCATCATCCATATTCAGGCCGCTTACGGATGATGTCGTTAATTGACCACTGTCGTTAGTAAGGCTGGCGTCATTGAATACCGTCAAGGTATCCGTCTGGATGGTTTCATCCGTAATCGATGGGATATCTTTGGCTGATGTCGCCTGTTCGGTGGGCAGCACCACAGGCGTCTTGAGTGACCGGTCCGCCATGGTCAGGCCACCCTCCAGAATCAGGGAACCCTGGATTGCGCTGGTCAACCCTTCTGAGCCCACGATGAAATTATCGCTGCCCAAGCCGCCGATCAGGGTCGTAATGACGCCTTCACGGGTACTTTCGATAATGAAGGTATCATCACCCTCCAGGGCATCCACATCGACCGACTCCACGCCGTCATAACTGATATTCAGTCCTGCACCAATAATGGAGTCACGAGTCACAATGAATGTGTCGTCGGCTTCTGTACCGATCGCCGTCAGCGTATCAAAGCCGCTGCCGCCATCAATGCTTAGCGGTGCGTTGACGTTGTAATCAATCGTATCGTCGTCATCGCCACCATTGAGGTCTATCTGCTTTTCTGCAACAAAAGCCCGTACGACAAATTCATCGTTGCCTTTCTCCCCTTTCAGGGTCAGTTCGGCCTTGTTGCTGTAGATCGTGAAGCTGTCGCCATCATCGCCGCCCAGCAGGGTCAGTTCTTCACTGTTGCCGTAGCTCAGGTAGCCGCGGGTTACGGCAGTGCCGGCAACTTCATCGCCGGGCGCCGTTACCGGTGCTTCACCAAAAATCTGACCCACCTGGAACGTATCCCGGCCACTGCCACCATCAATGGTCATCAGTGCACTGGTGTCATCCAGGAAGAAGCTGTCACTGCCTTCGCCGCCATTAATCAGTACACCACCGGTCAGGTCATTGAGGCTGTTATCGTAATTGATCCGCTCAACCGGATCGGCAAAGGTATTGGTTTCCACCTCACCGTGCAGACGGGCAATGAAGTTATT
The DNA here is from genome assembly GCF_057552235.1 of Kistimonas ophiarachnellae. Lineage (NCBI taxonomy): Bacteria > Pseudomonadati > Pseudomonadota > Gammaproteobacteria > Oceanospirillales > Endozoicomonadaceae > Kistimonas > Kistimonas ophiarachnellae. The sequence goes on from NZ_BAAJPA010000020.1 coordinate 3,086, forward strand.
CCGGATCAGGAACACGTCATCTTTATCCGCCTGGGTATCCCCGGCAAAGCCCCGACCGTGAATAGTCAGGTTATCCACACCGTCAGCCGCATCACCGCTGTCGTGTACATCAATCACATAATCCGTCAGGGTTACGCCGTCGGCGTCAGTATTCGACATTGTGACGATGTATTGATCACCACCACCCTGACCATCCAGGGAAAGCACATCATCCCGTGAATGCAGTTCGTTGACGGTCAGCGTATCGTCACCCGTACCACCGGTGACGTAGGTATCACCGGCCAGCAGGCTGACATCAATCAGGATACTGTCGCCTTCACTGCCACCATCCACATCAATGCGGGTGGAACCGGTCAAACTGCCAAGCAACTGGATATCATCACTACCCGCAGCGCCGGATATACTCAGAATACCCGCCGTTGTGATGACACCATCCAGCAGGATACTGTCACTACCCGCTTCACCTTCGATGGTGATGTTGGCACCACTCAGAGCTCCCTGGTTATGGATTGTTGTTCCGTCGGCATCAAGATTCTCATAATCCCCCTGCAGCAGAAGGTCACCCTTGGCACTGACCGTGGCGCCAGATTCAATTACGAGATCATCACCGGCTCGCAGAGTGACAGTCCCGGCTGTTGATTGAATGGTTACCCCGGACTTGACTGTCAGATGATCTTCTGCACCGACCACATCATCATTGTCTTCATTGGCATCAAGTAAGATATCCAGGTCAGTAATAACGTCTTTCGCTAGCGTGATCGGGCTATGTGCCACAATATTCACGGTTCCGGTCGCAACCATACCGTTGACCTGGTCAAGCCCACCAATCGTCAGGTGACCGGTATTGGTAATCCAGACACTCCCGCTGGTCGAACGCCCTTCCATGTACCCGACAGTTGTCTGAAGATGCTTGCCTGAAGCACCGATATCCCCTTCGGCAAACAGCCTTGTCTTGCCAGACGTTACATTGGACGCATTGGCATCCGTGTTGCCATTAAGGATATTGTCCCGTCCCAGGATAAAGGCCGTGTAATCCGCCCCTGTGCCAATGGTGTTGATGGACAGGTCGCCATCCGTTTCGATCAGGTAGGTATTGAGCGCGCTGCTGGTTGTTACCGTACCGGCGGAACGGTAGGCACTGTTGATATCCAGATCATTGCCAGACACCCCAATCGCGTCATTTTCAGACGTCAGGGTAATACTGTTACCAATAACATCCGCTTCCGGCAGGCCGGCCACGTCATTGCCGCTGGCATCTTCGGTGTCTTTGATGGCCAGGTGCGCACGCAGGTCGACGTCGCCGCCATCCGCCAGCACCTCACGGATATTCATATTCCCAAGGACTTCGTGAACAAAGACATCGGAGCCTGCAGCGATCGTCAGGGTCGCATCCGTGGCCAGGTCTGTTTCCAGGTAATCACCATCCTCACCGACACCAGACGACGCTGTAAGCTTAAGCTCAGTGGCCGCACTGATATTGGCGAAGTCATGGTCAAGACCATCCACAATCGCACCACTTTCCGCCGTCAGGTAGATACCGCCAGACTGCGCATACAGGGTGCCGACATTGATATTGTCAGTTCGCTCGGTCAGGTAGATGTCCCCACTGACCCTCGCTGTAAAGATGGCGTCTGCCGCCAGGTTGATATAAATCCGGTCGTCGGCGGAACCAATTGAGCCGTCAGCGGCCTCCAGAATGACATCATTACTGGTCACGTTGGTAACACTGGCGCCACCGGCATTGATGATGGACTTGCCGGTCTTGATCCTGACCGTATCACCCGCTACGACGGTATCCAGTTTCACATCCAGTTCAGAACCCAGGAACACATCACCACTGCCCGTCGCGGACACCGAGCCTAATGCATCCACATCCACATCATCACGCAGATCGATACGGATGCCGGCAATGGTCGCGCCATCTGCGGTCGGGTCGGCAATGATTTCCGCCAGCGTGATTTTGGCACTGAATTCGGTAGATAACTGATCATCGTCAGACAGTGTAATCGTGTTAGCGGTAACCGACTTAATAGTAAAGAACTGTCCATTATCATTGGCGTTGTCGGCATTGCCGAACACCTGAATGGTCATGCCGGACTGGAAGCCGTCAGAGAGCCAGTTTCCGCCATCAATACGCAAAATGGTGTCGCCACTATTGCCGTTATTCAGGAAGTGCACCCTGGCCGAAGCAATGTCACCGGCCAGGTAAGCGACATCCGTCCTCTCTGCGGCTGCCAGTGCTACACGTTTCTGGTCAAGATCTTCACGTTCACTGTCGGACAGCAAATCCTGCGACTTGCTGAAATTGGCCAGGTCATCGCTGTCAATGACCATCGCCCCCGTGGCCGAGCCGATACTGCCGGACGCTACCACCGTCACGGTGCCACTCGCCTCAATGTTGGCATCCTCAACGGAAACCTGGGTATCCGTGATCGGCTCAATCAGGCCGGCGCTGAACAGGTTCAGCAGTTCTGTTTCTGTCCAGACCTTGATACTGCCGGTCAGGCTTGTTCTCTCAGCATCTGACAGCGTATAGGTAAAGCTGTCATCGTAGCTGTCACCATAACCGCCATACTGTCCATGCAGACTGCGGTATTCCTCGGTTCGCTTGTTGACCAGCGTCTGGATTTCACCATCCGTCCAGCCGGCATTCTCGTAATAGGTCTGCTCCTCAGCGGACAGGGATACGACAAAGTTCTCGTCATAGACGTCAGGATCAGCCTGCATTCCCCGGTAACGCCAGTAAGCCTCGTATTCCTGCTCGCGATTACTGGCGTAATCAACCAGGGTCTGGTCAATCTTGCTCTGGGCGCCGGTGTCCTCGGTCAGCTGCAGATCACTCCAGACGCCATTGAGCAGTTCATCGTAGGTCCGGTCATCCCGAACGGCGCTGTCATTGGCATCCTTGAGGCTACCGCTTGCCACGTTGATATAGACGTCACCGCTGGCGGAAACGGCTTTTTTCAGGTGCAGGTCGCCACTGGTTTCCTTGAGGTAAATATCCGTCTTCGCATCAACTGTCACGTAATTGGACAGGCTGGTGCCGGAATTCAGCGACAGTGTACGGCTGGTGCTGTTACCGATCGAACCCTCTTCTGCCACCAGCGCCACGGTGCCGCCCTGAACGGAGCCGTTGTACCAGCTGCTTGAGGTCTTCTTCGCAACCTTGATGCTTTCCTTCGCGGCCAGTCTCACGGTTTCACCGGAACCGGCCTGAACACTGTCGATCGCCAGGTCACCACTGTCTGCGACAATATGGACGACACCACCGGCTGTTGCCTTGAGGCTGGCATAAGTGTCATCGGTGAGGTTTACGGTGAGCGCGCCTGAATCGACGATATCGCCATTACCATCGACGATTATCCGACCAATATCGCCAGTGGCAGACAATACAACGCGCTTACCCGTGATATAGGAATCTTCGCTGGTCTGGCGGATATCGCCCTTCGAGGTGATGGTCGTCGTGCCGGAACTGTTCAGGATACTGCCGTCGATCAGGATATCTGCGCCAGTGACGTTAGACGTTAGAGAAACACTGCCAGCGTCATAACCAATGAAGTTGATGTTGACGTTATAGTCAGCCTTCACCGTATGGGTGTGCGTAGTAGTCGTGTACTCTTCCTTTACAAACTTGGTGTAGTAGGTCTTTTTTCCATACCAGGTACTGGTCGTCCAGCGATCTTCGACATAATTTTTCGTCTTGCTTGCATCGACCTGGGGATCTTTGAAGTAGGTATAGGCATCATTCGCCTTGGCCGCATCCAGGAAGAAGTACGGGCCTTCATCGGTAAGGCTAGGGCCTTCAAGACGTTCAGAGGTATCCCAGTAATCATCGGACGGGTCAGCGGCAAGATCATCAATCCCCAGCCAGGCGCTTTTCTTCTCGGTCTTGTAGTACCGCGTGGCGTCCAGCACATCGACCGACCAGCCATAACGCCAGCCGGATTTGATGGAATAAGTATTGCTGTCACTGCCGCTTACATCTGATTTGCCGTCTTCCTGGATAGTGACGCCATTCTCATCCTTGGTGTAAATGGTGACATGGGGATTACTGCTGGTTCCCTTGGCCTTGTCCTTGATAACCAGTGTGCCTTCACCCCGCTGAGAGGCATCCAGACTTTTCACAACGACATCGTAGGCTGTGTTGTTGGTGACCGAGATCTTGCCATAACCGCCCAGCACCCGGATCTCACCGGCGCCGGTATTAAGCATATGGCCTTCCAGCTCAATGTAACCGCCGCTGACCCGGATTTCCTGAATTTCAATCTTGCCGGTTGTCGTATTGTAATAAACGGTATAGTCGTCCGTTGACGCCGTCGACAGCTTGACCAGTCCGCTGGCCCACCGACTGATATTGGCAATTTCAATGGCCGTCGCGTTGCCGAGGGTCAGGTTGTAGTCCGGCTTACCGCTCTGCATGATCCCGTTCAGGTTCAGGTATTCAGCGCTGATCACAATCCGGTCGCCATAGAGGCTGACACCACTGGGGGTCTTGGTCAGTTCGTTTTTAACCAAGGCATCGGAAGCAGCCTTCTGTTGTCCGTTATTGGTCAGGGTGTCTAGCTTGGAGTAGGTTTCTCCGCCCACGCTGTAATCGGTCAACCCGGTGATGTAGACACTCTTTCCGACCACGTTCATGTTTTCCGCACGAACCTGGGCTTCAAAGGTCACCAATCCGTCAGGATTGCTGACGGTGAGGCTACCCTGTGGGTTTTCGACATTGCCGGTGATCGTAATAGCCGGGGTCGGAACACCGTTATTTGCAGGATCACTGTCGTCAAACGTGGTACTGATGGTGATAAACGGCGGATTATCACTACCGCCCGCCGTAATGGTTGAGAAGCTGGCGGCATCGGCAGAAACACCGTCATCAGCCTGGTTATAGTTTTCGATCTCACTGTTGCTGGCGACTTCCACGCCATTCAGGAACAGACCGCCATTGGAATCCGGAATGGAAATGCCCTTGATCTCAAGGAAGGCCGCCGTGTTATTGGTGATCTCAACACTGGCGTCACCCGGCGCATCAAATACGCCTTCGCCCTGCAGGACATCCGAGCGAATATCAATGGTGCCGGCCTGTGCCCAGATTGGGTCAATTTCAACGACAAGGACATCCTGCTTGGTATACCCGGAATACCCGTTTTCATCGGTATCCCATAATCCCTGGGACGCCAGCTCATTGGTGATCCGCGTCACTTCGGATTCGTAGAATGACTTGAGGTTGGCGTTGGTATCCTTGTACTGGTTCAGCTGTTTCTGGGCATATTGCAATTCCTGAACCAGTTCAGAATCCAGCTGATCTGTGACCGTACGGAAGGTAATGCCATCCGACTGGACGCTGCTGGTCACCTGCCCGTTGACAATGGCGTCCAGCACCAGCTCCTGTTTGCGGTCGATACCGGTACGCACCGTTCCATCGACATCAACCGTCGCATGCGCCTCTGTTTTAATGGTTCCGTCGTACAGTTCAGTGCCGCCATTGAGCGCCTTGGCCACTTCGCTCGCCCAGTTCACACCCTTGGCCTTGGCCGCCATATCGGCAAACCCGAGGCGCTCGGCATGAAGTTTCGCGTCACGGGCCGTTTCCAGCACCGCGCCGGAAGCGACAGTAATCGTATTGTTCTGGATCAGTTTCGCCGTCGCGTCCAGGCTGTTGATGGGGATGGCGCTACCAGCAAAATTATCCGTCCGGGCTTCCAGCTTGTACTGGTCACGGTTGAAGCTGGTGTCCGTACCCGTTGAGATATTGAGATTGCCGTCCGTGGTCAGGTAACTGTTCGCAGCAAAAGTCACCCTGTTTTCAGGGCGCACTTCAACTGTGGTGTCCGCTACGGCAACGGTACCCGCGCCATAGGTTTCCACATTGACCTTACCGATGGCTTCTCCGGTACCCCGGGCAGACACCTGCACATCGCCCGCGCTGCTCAGCTGCGCACGGTTGCCAACAGCGACTTCAGCGATATTGGTATCCGTCTTGATTTCCATGGTGGCGCCGGCACCGGCCAACGCGCCGCCGGAGATCAGGGTCACCTTGTCGTTCAGGATGAAATCATTGAGGGCGTCCAGCGTCATGTCACCGGCACTTGACGCGCCGTCCTCTACGGTCAGCGACGCACGATCACCAATCACCACGCGGGTGGTCATATTGACATTGGTGAAGCTGTCCGCACCGGCGGCACTGGCAACGCCGCCGGTGGTGCCCTTGATATTGTCGCCCGATACACCGTTCTTGCGCAGCTTGGTGATCGCGTCCATATCAACGTCGGTCGCCTTGACCACGGCATCGGCGCCGATACCGGCGGTCACATTGGCCGTCACATCGTGATCGGCCTTGGCGCCTGTCGCACCGAGCACACCGCCGGAACCGACGTTAATCTTGCTGTCAAAGGTGGCATTCTGTTCCGCCTTGATGACCAGGGTGCCCGCGCCGCGCTGCGTCAGGTCGATGTCTTTGCCTGTTGCGCCTTCGCGTATTTCAGCCGTTACGGTGCTCTTGTTCACGGTAATGGCTTCTGTACCGGAACCGCCCACGATACCACCGGCCCCTGCCGTACCTTCCGCATAATTGTTATCAGTGCCAACGGCTGTGATCTGGAGCGTAGAGCCTGTCAGATCCACACCGTCGCCTAAAAATGCGAGCGTTGTCGTATTTGACTTGGCTTTCGCCGAGCTGCCGCCTGCCGCCAGTAAACCGCCCGAGTAACTGTCAGCCTCTGCCTTCTGCTTGGTATTGTTAGCGGCGGAAATGGTCGTTGCGCCGGTAATGGCGAGGGTTGCGCCATCCGCCACATAGCTCTTGACCGTGCTGTTGTTATTGATGGTCGAGAGAGTCGCGTCCACCCCGATCAAGGCGCCTGCAGCTCCCAGCGAGTAAGCCTTGGCGGAGTAGCTGTTAGTCGGCACTTTGGTTTCTGCCGTAATGGAGAGACTGGCCGCATTGATGCTGATACTGCCGTTCGTGGCATCATCCGGATCACCCAATGCCGCAATCACGGTAGGTTCAATAGTGATATCAGTCAGAGAGACACCGACGGCAAGGCCACCGGCATTGACACCGTGCACTGTCACATCGGCTTTCGGTGTAGCTGTCGCCTCGATATCCACTGTACTGGTTACCGTGACAGCGGCGTTGTTTCCGATAAAGGCTTTCACAGCCGGGTCAATCCGAACCCTGGCGTCATTGCCGGAACCGGCGCCGATACCAGCCGCGACCGACCAGATATTTTCAGTAACAGTCGCAGTTGATGTGGCGGTGATCAGTACATCATCGACTGAATCACTGCCCTGCCCAACCTGGGCATAATTACCCAGATAGGCCAGGGTGGAGCCACCGATATCTACATCGCCGACTGCAGCACCAGCGGCTGCGCCGCCCGCGGTCACGCCCTTGGCCTGAACCTCATAATTCCGTGAAGCCTCGGCAGTGATGACCAGGTCATCCGCCTTGGTAATCCTGGCGCCATTGGACGACGATGAGCCATGATCAACGAAGGCCAACTGCGTTGCCGTGTCGTTTATTACGCTGACCTGGGCACCAAGGCCGACAGTGCCCGCGGAGCCGCCATAGGCGTACACAGCCACATCTTCGGCAGTAAATACGGCATTAACAGTGATATCGTCGGTGGCCGCTATATCCGTGTTGTTATCGATATAAGCGGTTGTCGCGCCGGAAAGATTCAGCACTCCGACGGAACCACCGACACTCAGGCCGACGCCACCAATCGCAGCACCGCCGGCGATCTGCTGAATATCTGCGGTTTCTGTCGCCTTCACCAGGATATCCGCTGATGCGCCCTGGCTGCCTGCGGTTACCTGTGCGCCATCACCGATATAAGCCGTGGTGTCGGATACCGTGGGATCTTCTCCCACTGTGATCTTAAACAGGCTGCTGTCGGCAACACCGTCTGCTCTCTGCGCCGTATCATCGGTCCCCAGACCGTTGGCATTTTTGCTGCTGAAGGCAGCATCAATCTTTTCCTGCGCCGGTGTCGCCTGTTCATTGCCGGTTGAATCAAGACCTGTACCGACACTGATGACCGACACGGCTCCACTGATGCCAAAGGTTGCGCCGCCGGCAAAGGCCATAACCATGGAATCAATGGTTCGATTGGCTTCAGCCTCAACGGTCACATCGCCTGCAGCGGTCACGACGCTGTTGGCGCCGATATGGGCATCTACCGCGTTTTTCGCCGTGATGACATCAATGGAAGCACCGACGCCGCCACCGCCGATGCCACCGGCACCGATATCGTTATCGAAGGTGGTGTTACCGGTCGCCTTGACTTTGGTATGGGAACCAGACGTCACATTCGCATTGGTTGCCGCGCCACTGCCGGGTACATAGGCGCCAATCCATGCGGTCGTGTTCGAGTGTGTTTCAACCACGGAGACAGAACCGGCCAGTCCGGTTCCCCCGGCAGCCAGGGTGCCGACCAGTACGGAAACATTTTCTGTCGCATCACTGTTGACCTGCACACTGCCGGTCGCGTTAATGGTCGCGCCTTCGATATAGGCCCGGGTATTGCCGTCCAGCAGTCCTACGGCGACAGAACCACCGCCGCCGACAATGCCGCCGCCGATAGTGCCGTCATACAGATCCAGCTCCACACGACTGTTAGCGTCTACATTGACACCGGCGTCACTGGTCACCTTGGCCAACCGGATAAAGGCATCGGTATCGGACGTACTCTTCACGCCGGACGCCGCACCCGCCACACCGGCATACAAACCAACCCCGACGCCGGCACTGGCAGACAGGATTTTTTCACGACTCAGGGCCGAGACATCCAGCCCTGAACCGGCATAGATATGATCTTCATCGCTCGCAATATCATCATCGGCGATATAGGCCTGCGTGGTGTTGGCAACAATATCGGTATCAATGGACGCACCGACGCCCGCAGCACCCAGCCCCGCCGCCAGGGCGCCGCCGCCACTGGTGATATCGGTGTGCTGATGTGCGCGAACCTTAACCTGCTTGCCCCGGTTACTGTTGTTATTCACCGACGCATCACTGATATAGGCACGTGTCGTATTCGTGACCTTGTTCACGATCACATTAGCGCCAATGCCAACCTGTCCGGCAAGCCCCAGGCTAACGGCTACGACATCAATTTCTTCATCATTGGTGGCAATGACGGCCAGGCCATTCAGGTTTTCGGTGCTTTCTGTTCCGGAAGCATCGTCTGCCCATTTTTTGATAGCCAGTGAACTGCCGGAGCCTTTTGCAACAACGGTTGCATCTCCCGTGATATACGCCTGGGTGTCATTATCCAGCTGGTTAACGACCACGGTGCCGCCAACGCCGACAGTGCCTGAACCGCTGAGCGTTCCGGCATAGGATTTGATGGTGTCGTCAGATTCCGCCTGAACCAGGATGTTGTCGTCTGTTGTAACCGTACCGCCGTTGATATACGCCCGCACATCATTGTGAATCAGGTTGCTGGACGCAGATCCCGCCACGCTGGCCGTGCCGGAACCGGAAATACCGGCGGATAACGTCGAAATCGTCGCGTCCGACGTTGCCACGATGCGGATATTGCCTGCATTACCGGTCGTCACGACGACAGTGGAATTATCCACATAGGATTTAACCGTATTCTCGATTTCGTTATAGGCGACAGCCGCACCAACCGCGACGGTGCCGGAACCGCTGATCTGGGCTGAACCGGAACGGATATCCGAGGTGTCGGTGGCCAGAACATCAATATTCCCGGTAGCGGTAACGGATGCGCCACCGCTGATATGAGCGTCAACCGTCTTGCGAATCCAGTTCAGTGAGAAGGAACCGGCGCCAGCGAAGGTGCCGGAGCCCGTAATGGATACGCTGAACGTATTGATATCCGCATCCGATGTCGCCTCCACCTTCACGGCATCAGCGATAACGGTGGCGTTATCAATGTAGGCTTTGATGGTATTGGCGGTATCATAATCGCCCGGATCATCCGGGTTACCACCCACATAGTTATAACCGACAGCCGCCCCGATAGCAGCGGTACCGGCGCCACTGCCGCCACCGGCCAGCGCGTTGAGGGTGGCCTGGTCAGACGCGGAAACCCTGGCGGTGCCATTGCTGGCCTGCGCCCTGGCGCTGTCTGCAATACGGGCTTCAACACTGTTACGCAGCCAGTTCAGCGACAGGGATCCCGCGCCGCCCACGGTACCGGCGCCGGAACCACTGATGGTAAACGACCAGATCTGGGCATCCAGAATCGGATCGTCATCCGAGTCGCTATCGCCATCATCAGCGAGGGCGACAGACGGCAACTGGTCAGTATTCAGAACCTGGGCCGAAACCGTGATATTGCCATTCGTTGCCGTTGCCTGAGTGCCACTGCCTTCTATGCGGGCCTGCAGGTCACTGCGCATATCATTGGTGGCGGAAGCGATAGACGCCGCGCCACTGCCAGAGCCGCTGGCAGCGCCCGCAACAATCACCATGATGGGTGTCGTGGTTGCCGCTACATTGATATCCGAATAGGCGGTCACTGTCGCCCCGCCCTTGATGGAGGCGTTGACCAGGTTACGCATAAAGTTGATGGAGATGGAACCGGCCACCGCGACACTGCTGGCACCGGCAGCGCCAATAGTGACATTGACAATACTGGCGGAGGAATCGGCCAGAACATTCACCGAGCCAAGGCTTGAATCTACCGCTGAATTGTCGATGTAGGCGCGCACGATACCGGTATTGATGCTGTCGCGATTCTCCGCCACATTCCGGGACGGATCGCCCGGATCACCACCGATGTAGTTATAGGAAATGGCCGCCCCCAGTGCCCCGCTGCTGGCAATACCAATGGCAAAGGCGACACTGGTTATCTCCGCGTCGTCACTGGCGACAACCCTGATATCGCCACTGGCATCCACATCCGCGCTGTTAACGACATAAGACTCAACCGTATTGCGTAGCCAGTTCAGGGAGATGGCGGCGCCGCCTGCAAAGGTATTGGCACCGGCGCCGGCAATGGAAACATTGATGATCTGGGCGCCAAGATCCGTGTCGTCAGGCAGGCCGTTCGTATCTACGCCCAGCGACGCGAAATCAACATCTGCGCCTGGCGCCACGAAACCGGAAGTGATATTGACCGCACCGGCAGAGGACGTAACACGGGAGCCGTCCACATACGCGCGTACCGTGTTACTGACCTCTGCCGTTGAGATGGCTGCGCCAACAGCGGCGGTTTTGGAGACCGCGCCGCCACCGGCGACGACCACTACGGTGGAGCTGTCAGCGGCATTGATCCCGATGTCGCCGGAAGCATCCAGGTCAGCGTTACCCGTGACCTTTGCCTCAACCGTATTCTTGATTTCATTGACGGCAATCGAACCGCCCAGCGCATAGTTCTTTGAACCCGCGCCGCCAATGGCGACGCTGACCACAACCTCTTCAGCGGTTGCACGCACCTCTAGAGTCGAACCCGTGGATTCCACCTTGGCGTTATTGATACGGGCAGTGATGTCGTTATCAACCAGGTTGACACCGATGCTGGCGCCCAGGGCGCCTTCTTTGGAAAACGCCAGACCACCGGCAAATACGACGCTGGTTGTCGTATCCGCGGCGGCAACCTGGATCAGGCCAGCCGCTTTTACATCACTGCTGTCGGAAATATAAGCGTCAATGGTGTTTTCAGACTGGTTCACTGAAAACGCGCCAGCCAGCGCCACCTTGTCAGCACCGGCGCCCCCGACAGATACGGAGGTATTGGTTGAATCCTGCGTCGCCTTCACCCGAAGGGCGCCACTGGTGCGTAACGTGGAACCTTCTACCTTGGCAGTTACATTATTAGTGAAAAAGTTCAGGGCAAAGGCCGCGCCTAACCCAAGTGTCTTGCCGTACGCAAAGCCGCCACTGAATGAGAAAATCGATGATTCATCGCTGGCTGAAACGGTGACATTGCCAGCAGACGACTCGGTTGTGATGCTATTAACAATCCCTGCGGTAACCGTGTTATCCAGGAAGTTAACCGACAGTGTACCGGCAACCCCGTAACCATTGCCGCCATTACCGCCGGTCGCCGCTGCACCTGCGCCAGTGACAGTGACCAGCATGCCATCGGCCCTGGCCTGAACATCCATGGCCCCGTCATGCTCAAGCGTTGTGACATTCTCAACCAGGGCCTTGGTGGTATTCTGAATTTCTGCAAAGGCAATGGCCGCGCCTACGCCCGCCTTGCCGCCGAAGCCGCCAGAGCCGGCGACCACCACCATGTTGGTTTTATCATCCGCCAGCAGGGAGACCGTACCGGATATATCCGCGTCAAGGGTATTGTCAACACCGTCAGACAGGTTACGAAGACCAGCTTCTGTCGTGTAATCCGTAAAGTTCACAGCAACAGAACCCGCCATACCGGCGGAGCTTGAGCCACCACTGGCGCCGCCGACACCGGCAGTCACAGACACCACCCAGCCATCGCGGGTCGCGTCAAAGTCCAGTGACGACGCAGTCAGCTTGCTGGCGCCGTCAAGGAAAGCGCTATTGGTGCCAGTGACCACATTCACACCGATGGCGCCGGCAAGGCCCTTGGCCGTGCCCGTGGCCTGTCCACGGGTATAGGCGACGCTGCCACCCAATGCGCCAACAGCGGTAGTGTTACCGGACTTGATGACCAGGTTGCCACTGCTGAAATTCCCGGTGTCGTATACATAGGCACGGGCATCGTCGTCGATAACATTCAGGGTAATCGCGCCGGACACGCTGGTGCCGGACTTGGCGCTGGCGGGGCTGTCGGCCTGGGCCGCAGCAGAGGCAAACTTTGAATTGGTCTTCATTTCAGCCAGCACGGAAGACATTTTGGTCTGCCAGGCCATCAGGGCATCGCTGTCCTTCTGGCTGCCGCTTCCGCCCTGGGTGCCGCCGGTGCCGCCACTGGGAGCATCCGGCGCCGGGTTGACCACGGCCTTGGCGCCCGCAAGGGCCATCGCCCCGATAAAGCCCTTGTTGTCGGCAGACAACTTGACGTCACCGGCAACGGTCACGCTGCCACGGGTGCCGACAGAGTCATCGTCGTGCCGGTTACCGATCAGCGCCTCGGTATCACGGGTAATGAAATTCCCCGACATGGACAGGCCAATACCGATATGCTCGGAACTGGTGACGCCACCTGCCGCCGTGATCACATACGCGGTATCTTTCGCATCCACGAACAGGGAAGCGCCACTGGCATCACTGTCGCCTACCGCGTTGTTGCCCAGGTTGATGGTCGCGCCATTATCAATCCAGGCCAGTGTCGTATTCTGAACCACGTTGTACAGGAAGGCGCCATTGAAGCTGACATCATCCGCACTGCCGCCCGACGCCCCGACGGTGACACTGAGCACCTCGTTATCCGCGTCCACTTCCAGACTGTCGGCATAAAGTGTTACGCCGTCTTCTATCTTGGCGGTGACATCATCAATGTAGGTGTAAACGCCAAGGGTGCCGCCAACGGCATCGCCACCGTCGGCAGCACTGCTGCCAAATCCCGGGGTTTCAGCGGAGGGTTTCCAGTTCTTGGAATAGGAACTGCCCCCGGTAACACCGAGGGTTTTGAAATTACCCGCCAGGGCAATGGCATGGTTGACACTAACGGCTTCGACCACAACATCCCGTGAACCGGAAGCAAAGTCATCACTCCCCGTAACACCGTCATCATCCTGGTTGATCCGTGCGCCGCTCTTAATTTTTGCGGTGGCGTCATGATCCATCACCAGGACGGCGCCTGCGGCGGCAACCGACAGTTTTTGTCCTTCCGCCGTCGCCTGGCTCCAACTGTCTATCAGGTTGTTATCCAGCCCGAGGTTACCGTCAAGGTAGGTGGTGAGATTGCGGACAAATTCCATGCCGGTATCCACCACCACGTTGCCGAGTTCTTCCCAGTAATTGGTATCGGTGAAATCAGCCGTTGCCAGGTCGATATCCTGTTCGACCGTACTGATGTACTGATAGCGACTGCCTACATTGCCCTGGCCGCTAAAGCCTTCCTTGACATCAACCGTGTCGTCTTTTTTGAGTGTCTGCGTGTTCTGGTCGGTGGTATGGGTGGCCTGGGTATTTTGATCAAGGAACGGTGACACCAGGTTGGCGCCCCACAAACCCAGCGGGTCGATTTTGTTCAGGGTCTGCGCCTGAACAGTAATTTTGTCTTTTGCGTCGACCTCGGCATCACCATTAATCAGCGCTTCGGTTTCATTGATGTAAACACCGACACTGAGCGCGACAGAAATTCCTTTCGCCGTGGATTTCTTGGTGGAATCCCCCGTGGCAACTCCTTCGTCCGTTGCCGAGGATGAAGCCGAAACATCCGGCCGGTTTTCGATAATCGCGGAAACCCTGATAGTGCCGTCTGCCTCAACATCGGCCAGCTGGTCGGTATTACCGTCACCGATGCGGGCATCCACATGGTTCTGGTCGACCACAACCGACAGCGCTGCCGCCACATCAAAATCCCAGACGGCATCTGACGTCGGCAGTTTACTGGTCACATACTTGGCAATCGGACCTGTGATCCAGCTGGTCATCTTGTCAATGGCCGCACCCTTGGTATCATCCAGCAGGTCTCCGGTGGATTCGGTCCCTACCCCGGCCGCTGCCGTCACGCCGTTTGCCTTGGACGGAATCACGAACATCTTGTTGATGTCCACGGCTTCCTTTTCCTGGTGTGAGTAGACTTCAAGGTTACCGCCGACATCCGCCTGACCGTCCAGGAACGCCTGGGTTTCACCGTACTCCGAACTGACCGCGATAGCGATGCCGAGGGTGCCGTCATTGCCAGCGGTCGAACGGGCCATGGTCCGGTTACGGTCGACGGTTTCAGCCTGCACCACCAGGTGGTTGCCAACCGACAGGTTGGCGTCATTGGTCACATGTACCTGCGACAGGGAATCAATCACGCTGACCGCCGCCGCACCCGACATGGTGCCGCCAGCGCTGGCATCGGCAACTACATCGACGGTGTGGTCGGCAAGGCTGCGGAAAAACGCATCGCCTGTCGTATTGATATTGCCGTCTACAGTGACCTTGGCTTCAGTGATCGCAACACCGACAGCAATGCCAAGCAGCGGGGAAATCGGGGCGGCAAATGTCCGGACATACGACTGGGCATCGGCACTGAAATCTTCGGCGTAAATATTGGCAGTGCTGCCAATCTTGACCTTCGCCTTGGATGTCGACACCGCGACACCGGCAAACAGCGAGGTTTCGGTGGCGCTGATCACCCCGCTGAAGCCCCGGGCCAGGTAATCGCTGAGAGGTACGTTGTCGAAATCACTGTCACTGAGGTAGTAGCGGCTGTCTGCCGCCGCTTTCACCACGACATCGCCACCGCGGATAGTGGCGTTATCGATGGTGATATCCACCGAAATGTAATCAATATTGGCAAAACCGGTGGTCCAGATCGCCCGGTCGTCAATGGCGGAAATGGTGATCTTGCCATCCGTGCCAGCGTCCGTTGTCGCTTCGGCCAGCATCTGGGCGCCGGAATCGATGGTGATGTGATAGCCCTTCAGGGTAATGTTACCGGCTGCCGTCGCATGGCTGGTATCCAGCGTATAGCCCTGCAGTTTAATGGTGTCAGCCTTGAGCTGGATATTCTGACCTGAAGCCGTGATGTTTTCGCTGACGGTCAGTGAATCACCGCCGTTGACCACGTACTCGGCCGCAGCGGCGCCATCCCAGCTGATCCAGTTGAAATCCGACTGGGTTACCAATCCATCAGCGTCGTCTACCACCACCTCATTGGCCGTGCCGCCACCGACATTGATCGTGACCTTGTCACCAATGGCCAAGTTGGACGTATCCACCAGGAACTGATCGTCCTGGCTGCTGCCCTTGAGCGTATCCTTGCCGCCACCGGTCGCGAGAATGACCGAGCCCAGCGTAAAGGCAGACGCGTCAATCAGGTTGGCCGATGCCCCGCCGGTCAGGGTGGCATGCTCAATACCTGACAGGGTATCAGTCAATGTAGCCCCGTCGGTTTCGGCAACCGCAATCGTACCGCCACTGTTAAATGAACCCGTGGCTACAAGCTTGGCGACATTCTTCGCGGCCAGGTTACCGGTAAACGTCACAGTCAGCGAGTTATCAGCATTGAGGACAACGGACACATCTCCGTCGCCTATATTGGTCAGCGCTTTCAGTGCATTGCTGACATCAGCGGCGGTGGCATTCCAGTCCAGTGAGTCGGTTGTTTCGCCATCAAACGACAAGGTGTAATTACCTGACGTGACACCCGTCAACGTGATTTGCTGGCTTTCGTTGGTGCCGTCACCACGGTCGAGTGATGTATCGGTCAGCACAAAGCGGTTATCACCACTTTCGATGAGCCGGTCAGCGCCGAGGCCGCCGGTAATTGTGTCCGCGCCGAGTCCCCCGGTCAGGCTGTCATTGCCCACTGTTCCCGTGATCGTATCAGCGCCCGCACCACCATCAATGGTGACAAAACCGACCACCACCGTATTTCCGGTGATACCTGTCTTGTCGCCAGTTACCGAGAGCCCCAGGTCTGTAGCGGCAGTGGAGCCATTAGCGGCCGCCAGCGTAACAACGCTGTTCCCGCCAGTACTGTCGGTAATAGTGATCGCGTTTCCGTTGACAGAGAGGGACGCTGAGAGATTGTTGTGGGCTTCAGTGATGGTATCCAGCACATTCTGGATTGTCAGCGCATAGCTCAGGTCAATATCGACAACCGTGGTGCCATCGGACAGCGTGATCTGGAAATCAGCGCCGGTGGCGCGCCCCACGCCGTCGCCATTATTGAGTTCGGTAAGGTAAACGCCGGTTGTCAGGCCATTAAAGGCGGAGGCGTCAATAACGTTATCACCGGCGCCACCGGTCAACCTCGCCATTTCGATACCGGACAGGGTATCGGTATCACTGCCTGCGACCAGTGAATGATTAGTCAGTTTAAAACCGTTGTCCCCTGTTTCCACCAGGGTATCTGTTGCGCCGCCACCGGTGATGACATCGCTGCCCGCGCCACCGGTCAGGGTGTCGTTGCCGACACCACCGATCAGCGTATCATCGCCGCTGCCGCCGATCAGGATATTGTCACCGTTGCCGCCCGCCAGGATCACTGAACCCGTAAAGGCGGAAGCATCCATCAGGTTATCACCGGCGCCACCTGTCAGTGTCGCTTTTTCGATGCCGGAGAGGATGTCCGTTAATGTAGCCCCGTCGGATTCAGCGACGGATACGGTTCCACCACTGTTGAACGCACCAGTTGCCACGA
Source organism: Kistimonas ophiarachnellae (assembly GCF_057552235.1). Taxonomy (NCBI): domain Bacteria; kingdom Pseudomonadati; phylum Pseudomonadota; class Gammaproteobacteria; order Oceanospirillales; family Endozoicomonadaceae; genus Kistimonas; species Kistimonas ophiarachnellae. The sequence continues at coordinate 20,293 of NZ_BAAJPA010000020.1, forward strand.
TTTTTCCGATGTTTTTCGCAGCAAGGTTGCCGGTAAACGTCAGGGTCAGTGTTCCATCAGCGTTTAGGACAACATCGATATCTTCATCGCCGATAGTGTCAAGCTGCCGCAGGGCGAGGCTGACTTCTTCAGCGGTGGCATTCCAGGCCAGCGCAGAGGTGGTTTTGCCGTCAAGGCCCAGGGTATAGCTGCCCGAGGTGACATTGGTGAAGGTAATTACCTGGACTTCATTAGTGCCATCACCCCGGTCAAGGGAGGTGTCGGTGAGAACGAAACGATTGTCGCCTGTTTCGACCAGCGTATCCGTGCCCACTCCACCAGTCACGGTGTCTGTGCCAAGTCCACCGGTCAGTACATCATCTTTGCCGGTGCCGGTCAGGACATCATCGCCAGCGCCGCCATCCAGGGTGACACCTGACAGCGTGAACGCCGAAGCATCCAGCGTATTGTTCCCCGCCCCGCCCGTCAGGCGCGCCGTTTCAATATTCGCAAGAGTGTCGGCAGCATCAAGGCCGACGGCTAATGTCGTATCAGTCAGCGTGAAATCCGCATCACGGGTTTCAACCAGGGTGTCGGTTCCACCCAGACCGTCGATGGAATCCTGACCTTCGCCACCCGTCAGGGTATCGTTCGCGGCGGTGCCTTTGAGGGTATCGGCGCCTGCGCCGCCATCCAGTGTTACGCCGCCCAGAGTGAAAGCGGACGCATCAAGGGTATTGTCACCATCTCCGCCGGTCAGCGCGGCGGATTCAATACCGGTTAGCGTATCCACTTCCGAGCCAATGGTAAGACGGCTGTCTTCCAGCTTGAAATTCGCGTCACGGGTTTCGCTGACGGTATCGACGCCCGTTCCCCCTGTCAGCGAATCCGCTCCGAGGCCGCCGCTGAGCGTATCATTACCGGCGCCGCCGTCTATCGTGTTGTCATTGTCGTTTCCGGTCAGGTTGTCGTCGTAACCTGAACCGGTGATGGAACCGAAACCACTGATGGATCGGAACCCGGTCGCGGTTCCCTGTTCCAGGTCAACGGTCACGCCGCTGCTGTAACCGGCATAATCCAGCGTGTCGTTGTCATCCGCGGACAATGCTTCGATACCGGTCAGGGTAATGCCGGCCAGCTCAAGGCTGTTGGCGTCTTTGACCTGCCAGCTGTTTTCGCTGTCAATGGTCGTATTGAGGGTATCGTCGCCACTACCACCGGCCAGTGATTCAATCCCGCTGAAGGACAAATCGCCGGATTCTCCGCTGTTACTGCCCGTCAGTGTCCAGGTGGAATCCGCGTCAGCGCCCACCAGGGTATCGCTGCCGGTACCGGCATTAAACGTGATCAGCAGGGTATCGGCACTGAGCGAGGTTATGCTCTTGTCCAACGTCAGGCTGTCATCGCCGTCTGTACCGGTAATGGTGATATGGTTCCTGCTGTCCAGGGTTGCTTCATACAGAACCGGGGCATCAGCATTGCTATTATCCAGCAGCTGCAACACCGACGTGTTGTCCTGCTCAATCACCCGCAGCATCAGGTCATTGGCATCGTTGCCCATCTCATGGCTGAGATCATTGGTCTGCAACGCCATGCCCATGGGGTCGGCAGAGAAGAGCAGCCTCGGCTCCAGGCTCTCGAAGGTAAACCGATGTTGCGCAGACGCGCTTTTACGGCGAATACGGCGAACCGGCTTTTTCCCAGGGGATGACTCTGCCCCGGGCATTTCCCGGTTCAGCAGGCTTTTCCCCAGCGACAGGACGCTGTTCTTCAACCGTGACAGAGGATGAAGGGCGGTTGTCGTAGGAAATGGATATGCCATGGTCTGCGCTTCCGTATTTGTCCGTTTTTATATCCGGTGTCTGGAGCTTGTCCTTACTGCAACACCGTGACGGCCTCGATCGGTACTACCTGGGTAGTGCGTCTACAGCCTTTATTCTAATAAGCCCGTCACGTCAGCGAGCGGCCGGAGCCGCTCACCATCCCGGGGCATAAAGTCGCACCGTACTGGTGCAACTTTCTTTTACTGCAATGTGGCTTCTTCTTCCGGTGCAGCGGCTTCTTCCTTGGACGCTGCTGGCTCCGATGCTTCAGCACCCGCCACTTTCTCCAGCATGCTGGTGAAGTTACGCATGGACTGGAGATGGATATAAATCAGCTCCAGTGCATCGGTCTTCGCAAGGTCTGCCAACTGCTCACCGGTCAGTGATTTCAGTTTTTCACGGTTAACGGCCATGAAGCCGGTCAGGGTCAGTTTCTCGCCATCCGGCTGGGTAAACTGGGCGCCCATGGGTTCCAGCAGATCCAGCTCTTTCAGTTTGCTGCAGAAGTTGCGGGTGCGGTTGAAATGCACCTGGTACTCCTTGAGGAACGCCAGCACATTATCCAGGTACTGGGTTTTTTCACCTTCCACATCAAACAGCCGCTCGCCAGCACCCTCCTGGTTACAACCAGTGTAGGTTTCATCAATGCAGAGGGTGAAATTGGCGCCATCATCGGAGCTGGAGAAAACAAACGGATAGCGTCGTAAAAAGGCCGGCACATAACGGGATGTCATTTGACCTTCATCGTCCAGATACAGGTTTTCCTGTTCCCTGACGCCAAGGATCACCACCGGCATGACCTGGTCGTCATTACCCGTAAAGACGACGGCCATCTCGCTGGCGGCATTGGGGAATTCCACGGCCATCAGGGGTACCGAGTTCACATCCCGGGCAAATTCAAAGTCAGTCACCCGCTTGATTGCCCAGTCACGATGACGCTGGCTGGAGACCGGCTGAACCTGGCTGTAAATCAGTAATTGCTTTGCCATGCTTTTTCTACCTCTTTCCTGCTCTTTCCCTGTGGGGCGTTCCATTGTTGTCAAACCATTGCATCGGTCAGCTGCACAGGCGCAAGACCTGTGACGGCACAACCGGCTGCAATAACTGTTCTTCCCATCCGTATTTACGGACATACGCCGTATTCAGCCCGAGACACTGCTCCGACTGACACCGGTCGCGATACGCGCACTGGTGAAAACCATTGCGCATGAATTCTTCCCAGAACGCCGGATCAATATGCAGTTCCGGCTGATCATTGACCAAAACATCACCCAGCTCACCGAGCAGGCATTCGGGGAAGTTTTTCACTTCTACCGCACGACCCAGTGTTTGGGCCCGAATAATGGCCTGTCGCAGAAACGGCAATACCGTGTTGTGGGGTACCAGCAGATCTTTTTCGTCATTTTCCTGCATGGGCCAATACGACCAGAACTCCATCTGCTCAAGTCGCTTGAGGTGAGCCAGCCTTTCCACCAGATCGGGCAATAATTGATAACTGCTGGCAGTGACCACCGTGTTGGTCAGAAGAGCAACGCCGTCTACCGCGTCAAGGTATTCAAGCCCCTGCATCATGCGGTCAAAGGCGCCGGGAACACCCGTGATATGGTCATGACTCTGCGCGTCAGAGCCTGCAACACTCACGAAAAATTCATCCACACCCGATTCCAACAGACAATCACAGTAGCTTTTCTGGTGCAGGTGCATGCCATGGGTCTGGATGCGTACATGGCGGAAGCCGGAAGCCCTTGCCTTGCGGGCCAGTTCCGGCAAATCCCGGCGCAGGGTAATTTCAGAGCCTGTCAGGATAATGCCCTGCCATTGGCGATGCTGGCGGTTATGGGCAAGGATTTCATGGAAACGTTCAAGGGTTTGCGGGACGAGACGATCCATGGTGTCCTCAATCATGCAATGCTCGCACTTGAGATTGCACCGGAACTCCATGGTGACAGAGACGTAATCGTTATTGTTAAACCGTCCCATACTCACGTCAGAACACCCCGTAGTATGCGCTTTTAGTAATGCTTATCGCACCATTGACCATCGTATAGTCAAATCCAACGTCGTATAGAAGATGATCAAAGTTATCCCTGTTTTTTGCAACAAACTTTACATGAGCATCGGGAAAACCGGTTGCTTCAAGGAAAAACAGCAACTGGTCAATGGTCACTCTTGAGAAGTAAATACCATCACACAGACGTTTGTTCGCGACGACGATGGTCTGGCATTCCACCAGCTCAGGCCAGAGTACGGCTTCAGGGTTCAGCGTATCCAGGCTGAGATGTGCTGAGCAGGCCATCTTGGCCAAAATATCTTCCTGCTCATTCCGGGCATCAAAAAAACTGTAGAGATTGTTAAATGTCAGGCCGCCAGCCGTCAGGGCGTAACACAGTCCGGACGAAACATTGCTGCCAGCATTGCCCATATAGATATTTATTTCGTCCAACGTGTGATGTTCCAGCCCCGTCGCAGATTCAAGATCAATCGAAAACATGAAGTACGGACTGTTTTCATTCACCGTCAGATCACAACGCAGCCAGGGGGATAACACATCGACCAGCCGTGATGCTGAAACCTGCCGATCCAGACGATCGTAGTCGTAGAAATAGAGTTCCCAGCTGAAACCTTTTTCAGATTGCTTGATACCCCAGACAGTCCTGAAATCACCAATGGCTTCACGGATAGCCTGGCAGATTTCGGTCAGATGTTCCGCGCCAGCCTGCTGAAATGAATCATGAAGCATGTTGATCGAGCGCAACTTACCGGACTGGGTGGAACATGGATCGTAAGGCCAGAGACAGTAATCAAGACACGGGTCATCAGCCTGTGACCACTCAATGTCAGCAATCTCGATAGCACGGGCTCTCTCAAGGGCAACAGACATACTAACGCCCCTCAATGCCAAAGTAGACAGTGGCAAATGGTTGACCATTTCGAGCAACACCGACAGCCATATGGCCAAGGGTCTGACCAGCATGTTCCCTCAACCAGCGCGACACTTTAACGGGCGAAATCCGGAACCAGTCCGCCAGGGGTTCCAGCAAATGACGGATATCACCCAGCACCATATCAGCGTCGTACAAGTTGAGATCAAACGACTTGCGGGGATTACCCGGTTCTTCGACCTCGAGACACATCAATTCTTCTACCGGGACACGCCCGGCAGCGAGCATCAGAACCTGCTGCGCAAATAATGACAAAGGTTCATGCTTGTCACCAAGATATTTTGACAGCTCGTGAACCAGCTGGTTTTGTACATCGTCCGGTTTCAACCAGTAACGCGTGATGGCATGTCGCATGGGTTCGGAGACATCCCACTTCAAGGCCTGGTGTACGAGAACGGGCTCCTTGACGCGACCTTTTTCCATCGCTTTGCGAACCTTCGAGGCGAACTCCACGTACAATTTGCAGAGCCTTGTGTCAGATTCTGCCTCAAAACCCAGATGGACAATATCGGCCTCAGACAGGATTGCCAAGAGCGCGTCAAGCCTGTCAGCAGGTGCATTTAATTGCTGGCAAAGGCGTGACAGCCTCTGTTCGGGCTGCTGGCCCAGGGTCGATTTATGCACCGTCATCAGGAATCGGTCATCCAGCATCTGGTGATCACTGAACTTCACCGAGCGCTCAAAACCATAGGGGGCCTTAAGCGCCTCTGCAAAGGTCGCCAGCACTGCCGATTCCGGATGCTGCATCAGTCCGCCTGCCTTGCCACTACCAGGGTACTTGTACGGCTGTAGGCAGATAAATGGGCGGAACCGGTTTTCTCATCGGCCAGTAGCATATTCACCTGGATCAGGTCGGATTCCGACAACACGCCCACGGCACGCTTGAGACGCAGCGTGTTGAGAATGTAGCCATACCGGGCGCGGGCATATTCACTGCGGGCAAAGAAGAGATCACGTTCGGCGTCCAGGACAGATAGACTGGTGGTCAGACCGGAAGAGTAGCCGACCCGCTTGGCCTCAACCGCCAGTTCATAGGACTCTACCGATTTCGCAAGGGATTCCACTTTGGCAATATCGGTCATCACGCCATCGTAGGCAGACAATGTTTGACGTTTGACCGCCCGCCTCTCCTGCTCCTGTTCCTGAAGGGTTCGGCTGAGCAGGTCAGCAGCTTCACGCACCCTGGACGACACCAGCCCACCCGAATATATCGGGATATTAAGCGACAGAGTCGCAGCAGTAGTGCTGACCTCGCTGCCGCCCCCGTAGAGTGAGCCCTGGGTATCGTTATTGTTGTAACCAATATTGAGATCCACTGTTGGATAGTGAGCACCCTTGAGCGCTTTCACTTCCTCCCTTGCGGCCTCCACGGTATGGGCGAGAACCCTCAGTTCCGGGTTATATTCCAGCGCCGTCGTCAGCCATTCGCTGGTATTGTTCGGCACAGGCGACACCAGCGGCACCTCGGCCTTCAGCAACGCCAGCGAGGCCGGTGTACTGCCGGTGAGTTCACTGACCATTTCCAGGCTGTCTTTCAGACGACTGCGGACTTCCAGGCCCCGCGCCCTGGTTTGCAGGTAGCGGGCCTGGGCATCCAGGTAGTCTGTCTCCCGGGCAAGGCCGTCCTGCCGCCTGGCCTTGATCAGCTCAAAGTGCTGCCGGACCGACTTCTCTTCCGCCGCAATGTAGGTGTTTTCCTCGTATACGGCGAGCGCCGCAAAATAGGCTTCGGCGGTTCTCAGCAGGAGATCCTGTTCCAGCGCGCCGAGTTCCGCGATGTACTGTTCATCCAGTGCTTCCGCCTGGCGCAGCCTGGCCCAGTTGCTGTAGCTGTAGACAGACTGGGTAATCGAGAGCGTGTAATCGTCCGCCGAGTAGCGGGTGGAGCCAGAATCCAGAACCGGATTATCGGAACGCTTGATATCCTGGTCGTTTTCTGTCCGGCTGACGGAGAAAGAGATCGAGGGCAACAGATCCGCCCGGATCTGCGTGTAACCTTCGGCATCCGCGCTGAACTGATGAATACCCGCCAGGTAAACAGGATCGTTTTTCAGAGCCTTCTGGTAGATATCAGACAAGTCTTCCGCATGGGCGAATCCCGCACCGGCCAGCAACAGACCGGCAACCTGAATCGCACGTATTTTTCTGGGCCATCTGGCATTGTTCATTGCGCAAATTGCTCCCTTTGCCAGCGGCAAAAACATTATTATTTTTTGTGACATTGTTATCGGTTTTTACAATTTTACGCACTATTTTATTTCATTCGCAAATTTAATCTGCTTAACCATACGACGAGAAAGGTTAATTAACGACTCTACATTCGCGCTTTTATATTCCTGCACAGACAGTCAATTTAAACCTGAGTCATTGCACGAAAAATGAATACAGGATGCATGGAAAACATGACGATTCAATGAATGACCCGACAATGTTTCCACATACTTTTCCCGCCAGATATTACCCTGGATGACGCATCGGCGATTAAAAAAGTTATATAAATATATCGATATATAATATTTATCCAAATCACAAGGTTATCTTATTTAATTAGCCTGAATCGTCGTCTGCAATTAAACGTCTTTTATCGTTTATTTAGAATAATATTCCCGCCGCACTATCCAGTGCAGACAACCTGCAGATATCTCGTTACATAACAACGTACATTTCACGCTTTGGCTCCTCCCCATGCTGGTTTAGAATGCGCAGTTTTTATTCGCCATCATTACCGTGAAGGATCCTGCCGATCCGGTGGCTGCTTAGTACAAGAGAGGCTGTTTTTCATGTCCACAGAATCCCCCAAGGTCGGCTTTGTCAGCCTGGGCTGCCCGAAAGCCCTGGTCGACTCTGAACGCATCCTGACCCAACTGAAGCTGGACGGCTATGAGGTCGTCAACAGCTACGAAGGCGCCGACGTGGTAGTGGTGAATACCTGTGGATTCATTGACGACGCCAAGAAAGAGTCCCTGGACGCCATCGGTGAAGCGATCAAGGAAAACGGCAAGGTCATTGTTACCGGCTGTATGGGTAAAGATGAGAACAGCATCCGCTCCGTGCACCCGAGCGTTCTGAGTGTCACCGGCCCGCATGCCTATGAAGAAGTGGTCGGCGCCGTGCATGAGTGGGTGCCGCCGTCCAAAGAACACAATCCCTTTGTGGACCTGGTTCCGCCGCAGGGCATCAAGCTAACCCCTCGCCATTACGCTTACCTGAAAATATCAGAAGGCTGCAACCACAGCTGCAGTTTCTGCATTATTCCGGACCTGCGCGGCAAACTGGTCAGCCGTCCTTCCGGCGACGTGCTGGAAGAAGCCGAACGCCTGGTCGATGCAGGCACCCGGGAACTGCTGGTTGTCTCCCAGGACACCAGCGCCTACGGTGTCGATCTGAAGTACCGTACCCACTTCTGGCAGGGCCAGCCGGTGAAAACACGCCTGAAAGAACTGGCCACCGAGCTGGGTCGTCTTGGCGCCTGGGTACGTTTGCACTATGTCTACCCTTACCCCAATGTGGATGACCTGATCCCACTGATGGCCGAAGGCCTCGTCTTGCCTTACCTGGACATTCCGCTGCAACACGCCAGCCAGCATACGCTCAAGGCCATGAAGCGTCCGGCGCATAGCGAAAACACACTGGCACGTATCCAGAACTGGCGGAAGATCTGTCCGGAAATTGCCCTGCGCTCCAGCTTTATCGTGGGCTTCCCCGGTGAGACCGAAGACGACTTCCAACAGCTGCTCAACTTCCTGGAAGAAGCGCGACTGGAACGGGTCGGCTGCTTCAAGTATTCCGCTGTGGATGGCGCCCGCGCCAATGCACTACCCGGCGCTGTTCCTGAAGAAGTGAAAGAAGAACGCTGGGAGCGCCTGATGGAAGTCCAGCAACGTATCAGTGCAGAAAAACTGCAGGAAAAAGTCGGTCGCCAGATGCAGGTACTGGTTGATGGCACCAATGAAGACGGTGATGTCTTTGGCCGCAGCTATGCCGATGCGCCGGATATCGACGGTGTCGTCTGGCTGGAAAACGGTCAGGGCCTGCAACCCGGCGACCTGACCGACGTAGAAATCTTTGATGCTGACGAGTACGACCTTTACGCTCGCCCAGCCCCCCGGGATGAATAACATTCAGCCCTGAATATACGACTCCTTTTCTACAGGGGTTCCCGTTCACACGGGAATCCCTTCACTAAAAGACGTCTATGGAAGTCTACCTTTTAAGACTTTCAGGTTATGAACAATAATTCCTTTATGACTGCAAACTATTGTCAGAAGCCTTGCCCTTCCTCATATACTGAATAATGAACATGGAGGGAACCATTATGACAATAAAAGACCATCCGCATCCGGGCTTGATTTTGTCCAGATTCCTCGCTCGACGTTATATCACCGTAGGTGATCTCTGTACCCAGATGGACATTCAGTCCAGCCATATTGAAAGCGTATTACACGGTCGAAGGCGAATTGGCGCCTTGTTTGCCCACAGGCTCTGTCAGGCCATTGGTGGAAAACCACAGATCTGGATGAGACTGCAAAAGCGTTACGACAATGCTCGCCTAAACACACTGCCCTGATAGCTTTAACCCGCAAAGGTGGCTTTCCAGTCACCTTTTCATTTATAAAACCTGATGCTTTCTTATCACAAAAAAACGCTGCCCATACTGACGACTACAGTCAGTCATCAATATGAGCAGCGCGCTGTTCCTGCTTCCAGTCAGTAACCGTTACTGAGGATTCCAGTCACCCGTTTTATCACCTTCAAGAATTTCCGGATTGAGCAGGTGGTGGGAGCCATTCCAGACAGGGAAGTAGTTAAAGCCCCGGTCAGTCCATGCAGGATCGAGAATAGGTCTGAAGTCCCGTGTATCAAGCACCGTGAAGAAGATGTTTCGAATCCGCTTGATGGGCTTCCAGGTTCTGACCTCTTCCCAGAGCACGCCTATCTTATTGTCGCCAAGGTACATGGTGGAAACATTGGAAAAACCGGATTTAGTGATCGGCTGAACAATATTCACCGGTGAATAATCACGGTTAAACATTTCATCAGGATCAATCCGGTGCGACCAGGCTTCCCGACGGTTGTCCAGCCCCTCGTACCAGCTATAGAAAACACTGGTTGTGTAGTAGATATACTCACCATCCGTCGCAAGACCTGATTGCGTTGGCGTCACAAAACGACCAGTCAGTGCAACATTATTTCCCTCACTGTCTTTTGGCCCCTGCGCATTAAAACCCTTGAGCCAGGTTTTGCCGCCATCGGTACTATAGGCCAGGCCGGACCCGTCATATTCATACTCGCCACTCAGACGTGAGAACATGTGCAGGGTGCCTTTGAGGTAAACAATCTGTTTTTCCGTGAAGCCTGCGTTGGCATTACCGGTACTCAACCGATTTGAAAGCTGCCAGGTGTCGCCATCATCATCGGTGTAAGCGGCCTTGAACAGCCCCCCTGGCATAGTGTTACCCTGGCATTCAGCGGGTATCGGGTATTTGGTTCCGGCCTTGCCCGGGAAGTCCCGTGTATGGAAAGGCAGCAGTATACGACCACCATCCGGTTCTCCGGCAGGAATCTGGATAGCACGCCCCGGACCGATGACCAGTGCCTCACAGCGATCACCAAACACGCTGGACATATCTTGCGGCTCAGACCAGGTATTGCCATTGTCCGAACTCTTTGTGTGCATCACAGCCACTTTCAGCAGGGTATGCGTGTTCTGGTAACTGACAACATGGTTGTAGTACAGGTGCAGCACCCCGGTTACCTGGTTGTAGACCGACACCGGATTCATCAGATTGTGCTTGTAGCCAGCGCCATCAGTCTTGGCTCTCGGCGCATTTTCAGGAAGCAGGATCCTGCGGGAACTGGTCAGCTTGCCGGTATCCTTTTTCAGGGTACGCATGACGATGCTCTGGCGCTTGTAGTCGTTCGTCGCCAGGGGATCGAGGCGCCGTTCGGCAAAAAAAACAACATCACCGTTATTCAACTGCGCCATGCTTGGAATACGGTATTTATCATCTGTTTTTGAACCAAAGACAAACAGGTTGTGGGCACTGCGGTAACGGCCATCCTTGACAGGATCTACAAAATTTTCAGCCGATACCGTAAGAGACATGGACAGTGGAACAAGACAAGCGACTTGCGCCCACCGCTTAACCAAGTGGCGACGTATACCTGAAAACATGTTCACCTCTCTTTTTATTATTATTTGCGATCAACAGAGTAACCGGTTTCATCACACTGACAATTGACTGTTTTACCCTTAATTTCGCAATAATCGGCCATAATCTGCTCTTTCAATTGCGATTAATGTATTCCCTGTTGTGTTGCCTGCTCTTCTTTCAGGGAATTGCATTTTTTAATGCCTCATAAAGCAAGGTATTCAAAGGAAACAATCGTTACCTGAAAAATGATGATGTTATTCAGCACTAACGATACCTGGACAGGCTCACAAGGCTTACGGCTTCTTTGCTTTATTTGCCATCATTACCGAGAAGTAACTGACAGCTCATAACAGCAAATAGCCCGGGCCCACTGAGAGAGACCACTTTAGTACAAAAACTACAAAAACTCGGGCTAAAGTCATGATCAGGAATAAAACGACCCTTTCGCTTGCACTCGTAATGGGTACAACCCTGTTACACCCCGTTGATGCAGTTGCCGCATCAACAGAGTCCCTTTTTCACCAATTACCCGAAAATACCGCTGAATCGCGGGCATTAAGTATCCGTGAAAAATCCGTTAACGGTCAGATCGACAAGGTGTTTGTCGACGGCCTGAACCGGGAAGTCACCCTGCGCGGTTTCAATGTGTCCGGCAAAGTCAAGCTGGCGGAATACGGTTTCCAGCCCTTTGCCAATGTGGCTGACGCCCGGACCAGCTTTGACACCCTCGGCCAGAAGGTCGGCAGTAACATGGTGCGCTACACCGTCAGCTGGGAAGGCATCCATACGGCGCCAGGCACCATCGATTACAACTACCTGGACAACGCCATCGCCTACATGAAAGAGGCGATAAACAATGGCCTGTACGTCCTCGTGGATTACCATGCGGACCTCTACAGCCGCCACACCTTCAGGATGGACTCGAAAGACACCGGCAACGGCGCGCCCGGCTGGGCGGTGCATCCGGTCAACGGTAAAGACGACTGTGGTCTTCCCTGTGAGCTCACCTGGTCCGCCCACAAGCTCTCGGACAGCGCTGTGCGCAATGGCATGAAATCCTTCTGGTACGACCACTGGATCATGGATCGGGACCTGCCCGCGGCCGAGCTTTACCTTCCCGCCAGCAACACCTGTGCCGATATCGCCGGCGGTGACATGTCGGACTCCAACACGGTACTGTCCTGGCAGTGCAACAGCCAGCCCCACCAGCAGTGGTTGTATCAACAGGATGGCTCACTGCGTTCGGTCAAAAATACCAACCAGTGCCTGGACGTGGCCGGTGCGAAAACCGCGGACAATACCGACATCCAGATTTATCGCTGCAACAATTCCCGCGCCCAGCAGTTTATTCTCGACCAGCGCGGTCGCCTGCATAGCGCACTGGACTTCAACAAGTGTGTTGTCGATAACAACGGTAACCTGAAGCTAGCGGAATGCAGCCTCGGCAACACTAGCCAGCAGTTTGTCCTGCGCAGTGTCATGGACGGCGCCGACCTGGGCAGCGACCTGACCTACTCACAGACGGCATTTGTCTGGCAGATTGGCCAGGTAGCAGCCTACATGAAAGCCAACATGACCGAGTATGAATTTGCCCATGTCCTTGGCTTTGAGCCGTTAAATGAGCCGTTTGACGGTGGTGTCGGCAAGATGTCGTATAAAGAGTTCGACAACCAGTTGCTCTGGCCCTTCTACGAGCGCGTCCGCGCCGAGCTGGATCGTCAGGGTGTCACCGACAAACCAGTCTATGCCGAACCCATGGTGTTCTGGAGTTCCATCGCAGGTGTGACCGCACCAGCCACCGGTGGTCACTACCTGGATTACCAGCCCGGTGACGGTTTTGTTTTCACACCGCATTTCTACGACCAGGCGCGTATGGGCGTGGAAGACCTGTCTGTGGCCCGCAACGGCGCGCACTTCCCCAACCTCGACCTGATCCGTGATGAAGCCCGCTACCTGAACCTGGCGACTTTCCTGTCAGAGTTCGGCATGTGGCTTGAAGGCTGGGGACACACCGATACCGAGCGTGTCGTCAACGGCACATACCAAGCTATGGAATCCTCTGACCGGGTGCACGGTAAGGACCGTTACGTGGATTTCTACACACCGGTGGTCAGTGGCGCACAATGGCAGTGGGACATCTACTACGATAACCACTACGAATTCCAGAACGGCAATCCCAACAACCTGAAAACCGAGGACGACGCCTGGAACGCCGAGAACTTCTCGGTCATCAATAACTATGGCCAGGGGTACAACGTCAAGGCCAACCTGGTGGAACGCGCTTATCCCCGTGCAGTGCAGGGAGATATCATGCACTTCGCCTATGAAGGCCTTGTGCCTGATGAAGCCAGTGAACTCATGGCTTACCATTCGATTCGCGCCAGCCTGTCCGGCCAGTTCCGTGACCGGGAGTTCTTCCGTAACCACAAGTTTGCCTTCCTGACCTGGCGTGGTCGCACCAGCGATGCACCCACGGAAATCTACATCCCCCGTCATATGGATGCCACCGAGCTGACTGTCATCACCGAGGCGGGCGTATTCCAGGGCCTTGAGGTCAATGGCGGACTCAACCATACCCTGAACGAAGTGGCCATCTACAGTGATCCTGCCAAGCAGCCCGGTGCGGGTCATGTCGTTGCTATCTGGGATGATGTCGAAACGGGAGAAACGGCGCAGGGTTACCATTTCGCACTGGTCATCGACGGCAACGCGGGGCTGGATGCCGGCACCCTGGACGAACTGCAACAGGCCCTGAAAGAGACGGTCAACCAGCAGAAGAGTCCTGTTTACCTGACCCATACCATGACCCATGGCGGCTACCCTTCCGACAAGGGCGCAGGCAGTGCCACCAATGAAGGCTGGATGACCCTGGTTAACCAGGATACCGGCAAGTGCCTGGACGTAGCCGGCGGTCGCATTTTCAACGGTACGAATGTCCAAAGCTATCGCTGCAACGGCTCAAATGCGCAGCGCTGGTTCTATGACCAGTCATCGGGCTACCTGCGCTCAGGCGTTAACTGGAACCGCTGCCTGGACAATGGTGGACAGAACCGTAACGGCGGCAAGCTGGTAATCTGGACCTGCAAGAACAGCAAGAACATGCGCTGGGATCTGGTCGGTAACACCCTGCGCCCGAGGGTTAACCACAACTACGCGGTTGAGGCCTACGGCGCGGGCGACAGCTCCAATGTCGGCATGTCAAAGGTAGAGAACGGCGATGCCCGGCAAGCCTGGGAACGCCACTTCAAATAAGCGGTATTAGGTCTATAAGCCGAGACACCAGCTAACCCCGGTGTCTCGGCCTGTTTTTTATAGCAGCAAGCCTTCAGTGGACAGCGTCTGCAAACCTGCCATCAGGCCTTGCAGCCGACACGATCTACGCTTTGACGCATTCCCGAATATTTTCGATTTAATCCTTTGAACAAACCAACAGCGACGCTTCATTTGGCCTGAATGGTCGTCAACGCCGGGTGTTTTCATTGCGAACTGACAGGCAATGCTCAGCCCGAATACAAAAGCCATGCCTGTTCTGAAGAAGCTTCGGCGTGCCTGAAGTCTTTTACTGACCTTGTTCTCCTCTTCGCAGAAAGGCTCTTCCTGGGCAGGAGCAAGACGAATAAGTCAACATATTGCTGATCAAGACAGTAAAAATCACTAACTCATCAGAACAACTCAGAATCAGCCTTGTCTAGAGAAAGAAGTCCGAATAGCAGACGTCCTGAAACAGGAATCACCTGTAAGCCTGTTCGCGGTGATCCAGCATATTTGGCTTAATTTATACTCATTCTCTTACTGGCAAGCACTGAAAGGAGATCTATATCCGGTGCAACCGATAGTGTAACCAACAATACAGTAGCAAAAGGACTCCCATGGACAGAACCAGCAACCTTACAAATGCACCGGCTTTAAGATCGGCGCCTGCCACCAACGCAGACGTTCCAACCGCCAGTCCTGACAGTCAGGCAACGATCCCTGTAGTCGGCACGTCACCCAATGCTGCAGCCAGTCTCCATCCTGAAACAGGAAACCTGCCACAGCGGCGCGTACAAAATATAAGCGGTAAGAACGGCACACAGAAAGGCTTGATAGTGGAAAAAGATATTCTTTCCGTATTCAATGATGACATCCGGAAAAAACTTCTTCATTTTTTACAGCTGAACGCGACTATCGATCATCATGTTTATGCGGCTGAGATACCCCCGTCTACACGGGATCATACCGAACGTAAATACTATCGTGATATACTGTGTCGATGTTATGCAATTATTCCTGCCGCACCATTACCCCTGATTGATTCTGCAAAATCAACATCCTCTCATGATCAGAAAACCGAAAACCTCATCACAACCCTCAAGGCATACTTCCAGTTACCATTCTCACGACCACAGGTTGAAATGATCTTTTATGCCTCCTGTCTACACATGGAAATTAATAACAATATGCTGGATTTTGAAAGATGCTTTCTCTTGTTGGCAGCCTGGGGTCCTCAATACAGAACAACTTATAAAGATGACATAACGTTTATTCTAGAAACAAAAATTCCACCCTCCATAGTGTGCGATGACGCTATGGAGCAAACAATAATATTTGCCCTGATTATCGCGTGGTCCTGCATGGTAGGACCTAAAAATGGAAGCTCATTATCAGAACATTCTCTGAAGATAATTACGCATATATATAATGCCGATCAGGAGAGCAATGTACATAGAACCGAGAAACAATCCATTATTCTTGCAATCAAAGAATTAAGGAATTATATACGGAGAACGAACAAAAATTTGATAGAAGAACATAAAAAAGATTTTGCTGACAACATTTTAAAAACGATTCCAACGGATTCCTGCAATATGGATTTGTCACAAACTAAAAAAGATATATCGGAGAAAGAAAAAGGTAAACTTGAAGAGCTTACACTCTTTACCAAACTGACCGGTGTACTGAAAAATGCTTTTGCGTCAGAAATACCACCAACGCTTAACGCATGCAAAAAAGCTGACCAACAAATCAAGGACAGCTGCCAGGCAACAGACGCCAGTATAAAGAGCTACAGTGTAGAAGATCAAATCATAGAAATCATAAAGCAGGAAGCCCAAAAAGCCCTTGAAAATGGCACTATTAAAAAAACCAATAAGCCATCAGTGGATGATATCGAAACCTACACAAAATTCGCCATTTATAAATATCTTCATTCGTTTTTTTATGATTCACATGCGATTCGCGCGCTACTGATCGAAAAGGCAATTAGCATGCTGGATGAGTGCATTAATGCATTTTTTAGTTATACCGATTGACCTGTCTCATTGCACAGCTAATGGTCAACTATTCCGACAGCCGCATCATTGGTGCTGACGCCTTAAATGTTTCCCCTGGTCAAAAGCAATAAACGCTTTTCTGTTCTCAATGCTATTTTACCAGGCCATTCCTTCATGTGATTCCAGACCTGTTCGTCAGGATTAAGCCCTGGCGAATAGCCGGGTAGACAATGCAACTTCAGCAGCGGACTCCTGACTGACATCATTCTGCAGCCGTTTTGAACGATGGACTCGATGTCCGTCAGTCATCACAATGACAGGCTTGTTAACGCCCTGGACAAGACCTTTGAGAAAGCGAATCAACATACATTGATCCATTTTGCCAGCAAACATTTTATACCAGGGAAAACCTCCAGCGCTTACCGTCGGCATCTCTGGCCAAACCAACTCGCCAGACAAAAGTCTTGGCCATAAACTCATGTGTCTATTGTTGATTGATACGTGATTCCTGATGACCCGGAACATATCATTTTGGTGGTCGGTGATCCTGCTTGCGCTCGTAGCCTTCATGTTCAACACATCCGAGTTTGTCCCCGTCGGTCTTCTGACGTCACTCGGCAAGAGTTTCAACATGAGTGCTGTGGAAGTCGGTCCCATACTGACCATCTACGCAACCGTTGTGGCACTCGCCTCGCTGCCGGCAGTGTTGATGTTTGAACGCTTTGAGCGTAGAGACCTGCTACTGAAGGTATTAACCTTTTTCGTGGTCAGTCATGGCGTCTGCGCCATGGCTTCGAGCTACCCTGTTCTGATCGCTGGTCGAGTGGGTATCGCCCTTGCCCATTCACTGTTCTGGGCAGTGTCTCCAGCCATCATTGTACGCCTGGCGCCAAAGAGGTATAGAGCCACGGTATTGGGGTTACTCTCCTCCGGTGTCGTGTTGGCATCCGTCCTGGGGATTCCGGTGGGACGAATCATTGATCAGCTCCTGGGCTGGCGCGTCACGTTTGCGATGATTGGTTTCATCACATTGATACTGATGCTTGGGCTTTGGCGAACCCTGCCCAGGCTGCCTGCCGAACACGGTGGAGATTTAAAAAGCCTCTCAGACCTGCGCCGCAACAGGGCTCTCATGGGGTTATTTTGCCTGGAGATCCTGTTGATCACCGCCCATTTCTCGGTATACACCTACCTGGAACCCATACTGATTGAACACTTTGGATATACGCCGGGACTCACCACCGTGTTCCTTTTGTTGTTTGGATTCTCCGGGCTGCTGGGCAGCGTGCTGTTCATCCGATATCAGGACAACCATCCGCTGGCTCTGCTGGTCATGGCTATGGTCACACTGGGTCTCTGTCTGTCAACCCTGTCAATGATGGGTCATTACCTGTGGTCACTGGTCATGCTGTTCATGGTGTGGGGAGCGGCCATTATCCTGATCGCATTATCACTGATGTCCTGGTGTCTCAAGTTGGCGCCAGAGGCCACCGATGTGGCAATGGCTATTAACTCCGGCCTGTACAATGTTGGCATTGGCGGAGGGGCATTGCTTGGCAACATACTGGCTCACCACTTTGGTGTAGGACATAACGGTGCGTTTGCCGTCTTGCTGGTTCTGGCAGGTGTGATCCCCCTGGTATTCCTGTTTCGAGCCTTCGCCAACATCCGAATGCCACAATAGCAGCCCGGGAAAATGTGTCGGGATCGTGGGGCGTTATAACTGCCTGCGACCTGGAACTGGCTAAAAAGGCTAACAGTTTTTTTGTTAACGTAGGTCGGGTCGCTTGCGAGCCGACGTTTTACCGGCAGACGACGTCGGCTTCCTTTGGAAACCGACTTACCCGGGAAACCTGCAAATTTTAGCAAGCAATACAGAACAGGCGACCGAGCCTTAAACAGTGGTTAGAAAAAACAATGGGTATTACAAGAGTTGACCGCTCTAAACACGCATAAAAAACCTCAGCAATCAAGCTATTTTATTCGCTTAACTGCTGAGGCATTTCTATTTACGCACTGCTGATCAACAAGCTCCTGATGATCAATCCTGATAACTCTCTACCGGCGGGCAGCTGCACATCAGGTGACGGTCACCGTAGACGTTGTCGACACGGTTGACCGATGGCCAGAACTTGCTGCGCGCAACGCTCGGCACCGGATAAGCGGCTTCTTCACGGGTGTAGGGACGATCCCACTCGTTATCCAGAATATCCGCCAGGGTGTGCGGCGCTCTTACCAGCATATTGTTTTCAGCATCCAGCTCACCATTTTCAACCCGGGCGATTTCATGACGGATCTGCGCCATGGCTTCGATGAAACGATCCAGCTCGGCCTTGGACTCACTTTCCGTCGGCTCGACCATCAGCGTACCGGCAACCGGGAAGCTCATGGTCGGCGCATGGAAACCGAAGTCCATCAGACGCTTGGCGATATCTTCCTCGGTGATACCGCTGGCCGCCTTGAGCGGACGGATATCGATGATGCACTCGTGCGCCACGCGACCATTCCGACCGGTGTACAGCACTGGATAGTACTCAGCCAGTTTCTTCGCCAGGTAGTTGGCGTTCATCAGGGCCACGGCGGTAGACTTGCGGATACCTTCACTGCCCATCATGCGGATATACGCCCACGGAATCGGCAGGATGGAAACGGAGCCCCAGGGCGCGGCGCTGATTGCAGTGCTTTCCGGATTCGGTCCATCCAGCTTAATGACACTGTGGTTGGCAACGAAAGGAATCAGGTGTTTCTTGATACCGATCGGTCCCATACCCGGGCCACCGCCACCATGAGGAATGCACAGGGTCTTGTGCAGGTTCCAGTGGGACACATCCGCACCGATTTCCGCCGGCTTGGAGACACCCACCTGGCCATTCATGTTGGCACCATCCATGTACACCTGGCCACCGTTGGCGTGGATGATGTCACAAATTTCACGGATACCTTCTTCGTACACACCATGGGTGGACGGATAGGTGATCATCAGCGCAGCCAGCTTATCCTTCATGTCTTCGGCTTTCTGCTTGAGATCGGCGACATCAACGTTGCCCTTCTCATCGCAGGCCGTGACCACAACCTTCATACCCGCCATCGCCGCAGACGCCGGGTTGGTACCGTGCGCAGACGCCGGAATCAGGCAGATATTCCGGTGTCCTTCACCAATGCTTTCCAGGTAGTTACGGATCGCCATCAGGCCCGCGTACTCACCCTGGGCGCCGGAGTTTGGCTGCATGCTCACCGCATCAAAGCCGGTGATAATTTCCAGGTATTCTTCCAGCTCACGGATCATCTGGCGGGTGCCTTCAGACTGTTTAACCGGCACGAACGGGTGCATGCGGCCCAGCTCCGGCCAGGTCACCGGCAGCATTTCGGTGGTGGCGTTGAGCTTCATGGTGCAGGAGCCCAGCGGAATCATGGAATGATTCAGGGCCAGGTCGCGATCTTCCAGGCGCTTGATGTAGCGCAGCATCTCGGTTTCAGAGTGATAGCTGTTGAAGACCGGATGAGTCAGGATGGCGTCGTCACGCATCAGTTCCGCTGGAATAGAAGCAGAACCTTTTGAGGTGATCTGGCTGTCCAGTGTATCAACACTGAGACCGTGGCCTTCGCCCAGCACGATATCCCACAGGCTGACAATATCGTCACGGGTGGTGCATTCATCCAGACTGATACTCAGGCGGTTGTCTTCAAAGACACGCAGGTTAACCTGGCGGGCATCGGCACGCGCCAGGATGGCGGCCTTGTCCTTCACCTGCAGAGTGATAGTGTCAAACCAGGTATCGTTCTGCAGGGTGACGCCTTTGGCTTTCAGACCAGCTGCCAGGATATCGGTCAGACGATGGATGCGGGTCGCAATATTCTTCAGTCCTTCCGGACCATGGTAAACCGCATAGAAAGAGGCCATGTTGGCCAGCAGAACCTGAGCGGTACAGATGTTACTGGTCGCCTTCTCACGACGGATGTGCTGCTCACGAGTCTGCATGGCGAGGCGATAGCCCTTGTTGCCACGTTGGTCGATGGAAACACCGATCACACGGCCCGGCAAGGAGCGCTTGTGTGTTTCGCTGGTCGCAAAGAACGCAGCGTGTGGGCCACCGTAGCCCATTGGCACACCGAAACGCTGGGCACTGCCCAGTACGACATCAGCGCCCAGGGAGCCCGGTGATTTCATCAAAATCAGGCTCATGATATCCGCTACTACGGAGACGATACACTTCTGTCCCTGCAGTTCAGCGATCAGGCTCTGGGGATTGCGGATCTCGCCATAGGTATCAGAGTAAGCAATCAGCGCACCGAAACTGTCGTGGTTCACAGCTTCAGCGGCAGGCCCAACGATGATATCGACATCAAAACCCTTCGCACGGGTTTTCACCACGTCAATCGTTTGCGGATGGCAGTTTTCATCGATATAGAACAGGTTGCTCTTCTTGTTCTTGGAGACACGGCGCGCCAGACCAAGCGCTTCACCGGCAGCGGTACCTTCATCCAGCAGGGAAGCGCTGGCCAGGTCCAGACCGGTCAGGTCCATGGTCAGCTGCTGGAAGTTCACCAGGGCTTCCATCCGGCCCTGGGCGATTTCCGGCTGATAAGGGGTATACGCGGTATACCAGCCCGGATTCTCAAAGACATTACGCAGGATAACGGTCGGCGTCAGCGTATCGTGGTAGCCCATGCCGATGAAGCTGCGATACATCTTGTTCTTCGCCAGCATGTTCTTCAGATAGGACAGGGTTTCCGCTTCTGTATGGGCTTCACCCACCCTGGGCGCCTCGGCCTGCAAAATGCTGCCGGGGATGGTGTTGTCGAGCAGCTCTTCCAGGGAGCCCAGGCCGAGTTCGGCCAGGATTTCCGCCGTCTCCTGTTCACCGGGACCGATATGACGACGGATAAATTCGTTCTTGTTTTCCAGATCCTTCAGGGACGCATGTTCAGCAGTCATTCGCACATTCCAGCCAATAAACCAATGCCATTAATAACAAAGCCCCGACAGTCGTCGAGGCTTTGTATCCCTACCAGTCAATCACGACCATCGCTGATCCCGGTCAACGGCTGCCCTGTGGACAGACATTCTCTATCACCTTCGTCTAACCATTTCCCCATCAGGGTGAGGGAAGCATCAGGACAGAGAACCGGATTACGCATGGCGGAGAACCAGCCTCTTACTCTTCAGATTCACACAGTTCTGCGTAAGCGTCTGCATCCAGCAGTTCAGACAGCTCACCTTCGTCGCTGGGCTTCAGGCGGAAGAACCAGCCTTCGCCATAGGGCTCGGAGTTCACCAGCTCAGGGGCTTCTTCCAGCGCTTCGTTAATCGCCACAACTTCACCTGACAGCGGCGCGTACAGGTCAGACGCCGCTTTTACGGACTCAACCACACCGGCTTCATCGTTCGCGCTGACTTCGGAGCCCACTTCCGGCAATTCAACAAACACCACGTCGCCGAGCGATGCCTGGGCATGATCGGTGACACCGATGGTGACGGTGCCATCCTCTTCCATGCGGATCCATTCATGCGATGAGACATAGCGCAGTTCAGAAGGAATGCTGCTCATTAATCCAATCCTCTAGCTTTACGTTACCTGACAGAATTCGAGCCACTCAGGTGTCAGTCGAATACTTTCTTACCGTTACGAACGAAACCGGCCTTGATCACCCGGACCGGCAGGGATTTACCACGGACATCCACCACCGCTTCGCTGCCGGTGCCGGCAGGCACCCGCGCCATGGCAATGGCATGCCCCAGGGTGGGCGAGAAGGTACCGCTGGTGATCACCCCTTCCCCTAAACCTTCCACAATCACTTTCTGTCCGGGACGCAGCACACCGCGTCCTTCCAGCACCAGGCCGACCAGGCGGTCATACTGGCCATCCGCCTTGATGGCTTCCAGAGCAGAGCGACCGATAAAATCACGATCCGCCGGCTCCCAGGCCACACACCAGCCCATATTAGCAGACAGTGGACTGATGCTTTCGTCCATGTCGGAACCGTACAGGTTCATGCCGGCTTCAAGGCGCAGGGTGTCACGGGCGCCGAGGCCTGCCGGTCGGACACCGGCTTCCAGCAATGCTTTCCAGAAGGATTCCGCTTCTTTCTCCGGCACCACGATTTCCAGGCCGTCTTCACCGGTGTAACCGGTTCTGGCAATAAACCAGCCTTCCACTTCGATACCCTGGAAGACTTTCAGTTCACGGATCACTTCAGCCTTGGTTGCAGACACCGCCAGCGCCGCCTTTTCACGGGCATTCGGTCCCTGAACGGCGATCATGGCCATTTCAGGACGTTCTTCCAGGGAGACTTCAAAGCGAGCCGCCTGCCTGGTCATCCATTCGAGATCTTTTTCACGGGTTGCGCAGTTGACGACAACGCGGTACCAGTCGCCCATGCCATAGACGATCAGGTCGTCAATCACCCCGCCTTCGGGGTTCAGCATGCCGCTGTAGAGGGCCTTGCCGGGAGTGGTGAGTTTGTCGACATCATTGGCGAGAAGGTGGCGGAGGAAATCCCGGGCATCCTGACCCGAAATATCAATGACCGTCATGTGGGAAACATCGAACATGCCGGCGTCCTGACGCACGGCGTGGTGCTCTTCAACCTGAGAGCCGTAATGGAGAGGCATATCCCAGCCGCCGAAATCCACGAGTTTACCGCCGGCCTGCTGATGCGCTTCGTACAGCGCCGTCTTCTTGCCCATGTGCTTGTCGTCCCGATATATAGTGACAGGAAAGCCCTTGTCGGAAAGGGCTGTCTTTCTGCTAGCAACCGTAGTGGGACTGGCATTCTAACCAGATGATTTATAGGGAACAACCGCGCAGATCAACGAAATTTGGAGTTTTTTTCACCAACAACACGTATCCAGATCAATACTTTTTTTCGCAATTAACGTACATACCACCGGAAAACCGCTCTAACTTGGGAAGACAGGGAGTAGCAAGCCTGGCACCAATCAAATATCCCCGGTCTCCATAGGCTCTTCTTTCTCTTTTTTTGTGGGTAAGGTTTCATCTGAGCTGGCTTTTGGGGTAGCTATAGAGGTTGCTTCCATGGAAGTGCTCATCTGATCACCAGGTAAAGATGAAAACTTCTTTGCATCTGGAGAAAGTGAGCCTGACTCAGGTTTCTGCGATCCACCCCGTTCTGAACTACGATCCGAGGGCTGGCTATAACTTAACGATCTTCCATATGGGGTATGTTTTTTTCTATCCTGACGCTTTTGTTTCGCTCGAGTCGCTTGATATTCATGCGCTGTTTGGCGTTGTCCAAAAATCGCTATGCTTTCTGCCTCAATCGGTAAAGACGAATATGTCGGTGACTCAGGCCTGACGACTGAACTAACAGATGTTGCTACTTCAGTCATTGATTCGCTGACCGATCGTTTTCTTTTCCCTTGATATTCCGTTGCGCCAAGTAATACCCGGGAAACTGCACCCTCCAGCTCCAGCATTTCTTTTTCCTTCATACGTGTGCTGTCGGCAGTGCTTAGTCCTTCTCTTGTTTTCAAAACTACATCTAAATCCTCAACGTGCCTGAAACCACCTTTGCTAATGTCCTCTATTGCTTCAAGCTCCTCTTCAGAGGATCCTTCGATATCAGCAGCTGATTTTTCCTGAGACCGGTATTGGGAAAATTGTGAACCCCGATCATCAACAGCTGTTGCAGACCTTCCACGTCTGGCAGGTTGAGCGGACATTGACTCACCCCCTTCCTGGTGAAGCGACAAACTTTCATCAGGAGACACAGCTTGAGGCTGACCCGGACGACGTTGTCTCTCCTCAGGCTGGGGCTGACGTTTAACAGTATCCTGTACTTTTCCAGGTTGTGAAGGATCCATTAAAAACTCCAGCGAAACAGTTTTTTATAAAACAAAAAATCACGTATTAGCTCGCCCAATAGCTAAGTTAATTTGAATATCTCTAGTGCCACATTTAGCTTCTCTTGCATCTCATCTTCCAGATCCTTTTCCAGTACATCTTTCAAGCTTGTATTTATACCAGCGACCTCCGTCGGGGCTTCCTCTTCTACCTCCGTCGGAGCTTCCTTTTCTACTTCCGTCGGGGCTTCCTTTTCTACTTCCATCGGGGCTTCCTCTTCTACTTCCGTCGGGGCTTCCTCTTCTACCTCCGTCGGGGCTTCCTCTTCTACTTCCGTCGGGGCTTCCTCTTCTACTTCCGTCGGGGCTTCCTCTTCTACTTCCGTCGGGGCTTCCTCTTCTACTTCCATCTGAGATTCATCCGCACTTTCCATCAGGCGATGTTGCAGTTCTTCTTCCAGCCGAGCTTCCACAGTACTATCCATGCGATGTTCCAGTTCGTCTTTCAGCCCGTCTTTAATTTCAGGATTTAGATTAAAAACAGCTTCATAAACAGGTTTTAATCGAGAAGCGCCTGATTCGGAAAATGCAGCTTCACATATTTTATGTTGCAACAATTGGCATACTGTTCGGTTATCAGAATCTTCCTTCTCCCACACTTTAACCAACGTGCCATCATCTTTCTCTTTAAGGTAGCTTCCCACGAGGCTAATCACATCACCTCTTTCTTTCAAAACTGCCAAATGAAAAAACGTTCCATGCACACTTGATTCTGACAATAAAACACCAGCACCCGATTTCAGGAGTAAACGCAAAACATTATCGCCCACCTCAGAACGAACAAGACAACACTCATAAATTACCGGATATCCAGATGCATCATTTTGTTCATTCACAATTTTTTCAAGCTTAGCTAAGTATTCACTGACAGCTGGACAGCTCTTGGCGATCCATTCTCCCAGCTTCGCCAGTAATACCGTTGAGTTATAATCAAGACAGTAACGTACAAGATAAAAAATAAAACTTTCATACCCCCTATCTTTTTTGAACAAATCCGCCCCATGCCTAATCCAAAATGAAACCGTATTTTCATATCCTTCCCGACACGCAAACATCAGCGGCGTCATTTTTTCCAAATCTGTTTCCGCATTCAGGAACTGATCTAAACGATCATTAAATTCATTACTGATTAATCCCCAAAGGTACTCAATACTCTCAGAGTATCCGACCGAAGAAAGCATGTGCATAACCTGCAAACCATATTTTTCGTCATGTCGAAAAGATTCTTCAACAAGCTGACTTTTATTTTCATGCTGTTCTAATAGCTGTTTTATCTTTGAATCAGTATATTTTTCATCTGGCTCACTAACTTTATAGCCTAAACATTCAAAAAATAGACTAAAATAGTTGTTCGCAGCCGCCAGCAACACATTTGTATCTTCATCGGGACTTGGTCTACGAACAACTACACGTCTAGGTATAGGCTTATGCTTTTTGCTTGGTGGAAACTCTCCTCTGTCTGCTCCTTCCTGACTCTCAGTATCAGCAATCAAATCCATTTCACGCCTTCTCTTAAACTCTGCAACTCTTACTTGACCAGCACTGGCTGCCGTTTCATCAGAAACACTCTGCCCTGGTGGTCCATAAATTTCACTTGGAAATTCCGCCATCGGTCTATCCGAACCACTGGTACTTTCACCAACCCTTAGATTCTTCATCAGCAAAGTTTCATCGACTCCAACAGGCTGTGTATCAACCTCCATACTCTGCAAATCCAGATCCGACGCACCAGGAGCTCCACTTTCACTTCGCAGACCTTTTGTTGATTCTACAGAAGCCACATCTAAACGATGTCCATTATCATCTTTCTTTGACTCTTGGCTCACCTCAGTATGAAAACCTGACGATGATGCCCCCGGATCTGATCCATGCCCTACTTTTTTCATAAAACAACGTCCAATAAATTAATCAACAATACTACACTACTGACATAAAGATTATTGATGAAGTTCACAATCAGAGGTAACCTTTCAGTTACACGCAATAACAGATAATGAAACACAAAACCAATGAAAACCAAGACTCTTAATTTATTTTCATACCACCCTATCGACATCCAAACCGATATTAAAGACCAACATTAAACCATTAAAAAATGTAGCATCCGCAAAAACCTAATCAGCAGCATTTTGCATCAATTACTTCGTATTCAAGGAAAAAAGTCAGGATTGGTGATAAATGCTTCATCCGTCAGTGTTTTAAGAAAGGCCACTATTGCATTTTGTTCATCATCAGTAAGCCCCAATGGATGCATCAAGTTTGTTTTATTGCTGACATCAATACCACCGCTGTTAAAATGACTAACCACTTCCTCCAGTGTTTCCATACTGCCGTTATGCATATAAGGCCCGGTCAGTGCAACATTACGCAATGTCGGCGTTCTGAATTTACCGCGATCATCTTCGCTGCCAGTAATACGCATCAAGCCCGGATCGGGGTCTTCATTCGCCCCCGGTAAACCGATGTTGTAATACCCGTAGACTGTCAGGTTTTCCCCATAATGACAGCGATAACATTGTGCCTTCCCATTGAAAAGCTGCAAGCCTTTCATTTCCCTGGAAGAAAGAGCGCTTTTATCACCTCGGTACAGGAAATCGTCAAACTGTGACTGTGTGCTGATCAGGGTCCGCTGAAAGGTAGCAAGTGCCCTGACGATGACAGATGGGTCTGGCGCCCTGCCATAGGCTTTCTGGCTCATTTCAACATACACACTATCCCTGTTCAGACGATCAGCAGCCTCCTCGATTTTGAGCCCCATCTCTTCCGGATCCTCAATGGGACTACGCGCCTGAATCTCCAGGGTATGCGCCCCGCCATCCCAAAAAAGGGCGGGATGAAAGGCCACATTCGTCAGTGTCGGCGCATTGCGAAAACCGGGGTGATTATTGATGCCTGTCGATATGGGTAAGCGCCTGGGGTCAGAAAACGCCAGTGACGGCTCATGACAGGAACTGCAGGACATCGAGTAATCCGCACTGAGAACAGGGTCATAAAAGAGCTTTTTTCCCAGCTCCACCCGTGCCTGAGTCAGCTGGTTATCATAGGGAATTTCAAAAGCCCGGAAACCGTCCGGCAATTCGGGAATCGTAAAACGATCTTCTGGCTTCGTGAAATAGAACGTCATCAGGCTGCCAATCACCGCACCGGCCAAACCAGTAACCAACACAATCGCTTTATTTTGCATATCAATAATTATTGTCTTGTTTTCCTGATCACAAGCATCTGGTTAACCGCAATATCCTTTAATAATTGCTCACTGCCATCGGGCCATACAATCCGCAGCAGTAAAACCTCATCATCAGTCCCCAAACCAAAATGGCTATCCAGTGGATTCTGGGACATATAGTTATTTCCGACCCTAACTTCCCGCATCTGCTGGCCAGATTTACTGTGCAAATAAATCCGCGCGCCAATACCATGCCTGTTAGGCGCATCACCCAGCAACCTGACCGTCAGGAAATGGGTGTTATCGCTATCCTGCCCATGCATATTGTTTCGATAGAGCATGACTCGACCGGTGTTGTTGGCAACCAGCAGATCAACATCGCCATCACGGTCATAGTCCAGGCAGCTGACACCTCGTCCCTGCCCCCGATCTGTCACCCCGTACTCACGAGCCATATCGCGGAACGTGCCATCCCGTTGGTTAATAAACAGTCGGGATTGCTGATCTTTAAATCCGCCCGCTTTACCCAGGAAAGCCTCTCGAAACAGAGAGAGGTAATAGAATTCTTCAAGATCCACCAGCTGTGTTTCTGATAAGGGTACTGTCAGACTGTCCTTAAGCGCCGTAAATGTCTCATATCGATCATCCAGGACGAAATCATCGACCTCCAGCAACGTCAACAGGTAACGCAGATCCGGCCGGGTTTCACGTAGATCAATATAAAAGCCATTGGCATGGAAGATATCGAGCCAGCCATCGTTGTTGAAATCCGCTGCACAGCTGCCCCATCCCCAGCCGCCATCTGCCACTCCCGACGTTTCGGTCACATCCTCAAACCGTAATTTTCCCTGATGCTCCCCCATATTCCGGTAGAGCCGGTTTCCCTGAAAGCCCCAACCAAATCCCTCTGTTGGTGTATCATCCTGCCCTTCCGGAACAAAAATGCTGGTCACGAACCAGTCAAGATTACCGTCATTGTCGAAATCACCAATCGCTGCCCCCATGCCATTCTCATCACGAATCACGGCTTTGTCCGTTTGATTCTCCAGCTTTTTGCCCGTCTGGTTAATGAAGTACTGACTGGTCAGAAAATCACTGGCCAACGCCAGGTCAGGTCTCCGGTCATTATTCAGATCAGCAAAATTGGGTGTAAACACAAAGTCCCGTTCGCCGATCTGGCCAACAACGCCATAGTCACGTGCCATGCCGGCAAAAAGCCCCCGGCCATCGTTGCGCCAGAGGTGTTCTTCTTCCGCCCCTTCATCCATATCCCAGTGGGCCAGCCAGGCATCCAGATCACCGTCACCATCTACATCACCGAAACCTGCACCTACTGTGGCGCGTCCGACCTTGAAGCCAGCCCGGCTGACCGGCAGGAACTGTTCCCTGCCATTGTTCAGAAAAACCATCGGTTCATTGGCATTCCTGCTGCCGGTAAACAGGTCGAGCCAACCATCACCATTCAGGTCCACCAGGGCGGCGCCGGTCAAATCATGATGGGTGTCGATTCCCCAGTTATCCGCTGGCGGGCTGAAAACACCTCCGCCCTGATTGATCATCACTGCTGCAGCTTTCTGATCTCCCTGGTCCAGAATCAGGTCGGTCAAACAGTCGCCATTTATGTCGCCAACAGCCATGCCGCCATGCATGATCAGCCGGGTGATGGTGGCTCCGAAGTTATGGATGACCCCTCCCTTCTGCGCCATCACGCTGATCTCTCTGTGAGTATTCAGACCGCTTTGCAACGCCACTTCAGTAAAGCCCTGTCCGTGTTCACCAGCAGGCTTGATCTGACAGTTAACATTCCATGCTGGCACGGTACCGAGATCAGGCAGAACACCAGCGGTTACTTTCTCTTCAGCCGTTATTGATGGCAGCACCTTGTGGTTATCAAAAACTTTGGGAATACGGGCATTCAAACGTTGATCATCGAGTGACTCGCCTTGGGGAAGCCAGGGGGCCAGACAATCGCTGTCCGTAATGCAGGGATCCGTCAACGTGTTGAGAAAAGCAACCAGGTAACCAATGGACTCATCAGATAAGGCTCTTGCTGCACGCTTATCCGCCTCAGACCAGAAGTCGCTGCTGGTTTGCAGCTGCTTCAAAGCGTCATAGGTGTTGGCTTTGGCCATGGGATAGGCCACATCAAGGCCTTCAAACTGTGGGAGGTGCTGGAGGCTGAAGTCATAGTTCACCAGCGATTGTTCAGGATTCAGGTGGTGTCGAATAATTTCGGTCAGAGAGGTAAAAGCCCCGGTATGCCCATACGGAGCGGTTTCTGTCACATTCAGCAGGCTGGGCGTACGGAATGCATACATGTCCTGAAGCCGGCGGGTCGCACCATAGCGACCCAGGTCTCGCTCATGCACCACCTTGCCCCGACCAAACTGGGGGATGGCCAGGTTGTGGTATTTCTCATCCGTGAAAAATTCACCGCCATGGCATTGGTAACACTGGGCGCCCCCTTCCTGTAACGGTGTATAAAACAGGAAAGCGCCCTTCTTCGCTGCCTGGCTGATGGTTCCTTCTCCCGCCAACCAACGGCGCCAGGGCGTATCAATAAACACCTGGGAACGCTGGTATTCCGCCAGCGCCCGCGCAATATTTGCGTAGGTAATAACAGATTCTGCTGAAGCATCAGGTTGTTCAAATGCCCATCGGAACAGTGCGGGCCAGCGGTTAACCGCTAATTCACCGGTTTTCCCCTGCAGGCGTTTTTCCAGGTATTCCCTGACGGCGTGATGCTCTCCCCTGAGTGGTGCAGAAAAGCCCCGCATTTCATTGAGAGCTACCACCGGGAAACGACTCTGTGCTTCTGTCAGATTGGCTCCGGCTTCAGGATCCTTGCCGCCAAAAAGACTATCCGGCGTTCTGATGACTTCATTCTGACCATTATGGGCGGGTGCCTCAGCAGCTCGATAAATACCAAAATAGCGATCTATGGCTTCAACCCGACCATCATAAAAAAAAGCATGGTCATAAAAGGCTATGTTAAACGTGGTTGGGGAGTTCCTCTCTACATTGGGTCCACCGTCAGCCTCCGGGTCGATACGATAGTTCCCGTCATGGCGACGACCTGGCCCCACAATATCAGGCTCAATGGCACCGACACCCACCGGCAATGACAAACCATCCGCACCACCCAGGCGTGGATCATGACAGCTGGCACAGGCAACATCGAAATCACCGCTGAGGCTTTTGCTGAAAAAGAGTTCCCGCCCTAGCTGGGCCTGTCTGGAACGATGGATAGAGGGTAACTGGCGGTTATTAACCGATTCATCTGGCAATCCACCAGGCTCGGCAATGCGATTGCGAAGGTATTTTCTGAAACGATCATCACTTGACCGATCATCAAAGCCAACATTAACAGCGCTACTGGATGGAAAGGTGGACTTTTGCCAATCTCCATTGGCTTCAGCATCAGGACAAAACGATACGCATCCAACCAGAAGACATGATTGAATACCTCGTTTTACTGCAGCATGACTTCCATACTCAAAGATATCCATTATTCGAATAGTATTTGGTGACTGCATTCATAATGGCACCATACATCTGAGTATTTGCTTTTAACATATTGAGTCCATCTCATAACGCAGCTGTTAACGTGAACACTCATACTGACTGGTGATTCCATTTTTTATCTATCAACCAGTTCCTTTGGACTAAATGCCGAGAGGGGGAAGGTATAATGCCTTCCCCTGAACATCCTCAGTCACATCATTTGAATATATCGTAACGTTCCTTAATACAATTTTCTTTCGGGCCTTCCACCCTATGGGTTCTGTAAGCCCCACCATGGAGATTGAAACAAATATGCTTGTCGTCCTCGTAGCCAGCTGGAACTAATTCAAAATCATCGACATGACGTAACTTATGAATGATACCCGCCTCCCAGCCTGAACCCGCAACATATCCCTTGACCGTAATTTTTATTTTCTTGATGGGATTTAAGTGTCCTCTATCGCTTTCAATTTTAATGTGCCCCACTTCGTTCTTCGTAAGCTCCGAACCTTCCATCTTGCGCATTTTGCTCCAGTCATCACTACCCTGGGGCTTAACCTGGTAATAAACCTTGGAAATCCACATGCCATAGTTAGAGACGTAGACATGCGTTGTCCTCCAGTCAAATATCTCCTTTTCTGGATCTGGCATAAAGTCACCGCCACCGGGGTTGGGGTTGCCTTCACCATCCCAGTCATCTCCTGGATAAGTGATTGTTGGCGGGTTTCCAACGTAGGGAATATCCGGATTCGGTTTCCATTGGGTCGGTATCGTCTCAAAGAACTCATACCTGACATCACGACCGCGGGGAGCGGGCTTCACATTTTTTGACCACACCTTCACCCATGCGTCTTTCTTGCTGTCGTACTGCTCCAGCTCAGCGGTAATGACACTAAAAGGATGCTCTCCACCCGGAAGGGTGTAGTCTTCAAGTCCATAATACTGCCTTGCACCAATCTTGTTGACATACTCCCCTAGCTTTCTCGCCCGGATATTTGCTCTTATTGCTCCGTCAAGAGCATTCCCACCCTTGAACTTAATCACCACCTGGGTCTTACCATAAGCTTCAGTGATGTTAATGGAAGGCGTTATGGGGCCACCGGTGGTGACAATTCCCTGATTGGATGAAGGAGGAAGAGGCATTGCTGGAGGGATGTCAACGGGATTCTTGACACAGGTATCATCACACTCATGCCAGTCCATCTGGTTATCGATCAGATTGCCATAGAGTGTAAACACCTTTTGTGTTGAACTCCCCGAAAAGGCGTCTCTTTTGAAATAAACATTAATACGGTAGGTATCGTCATTATCCTGTTGTGTTTGTGCCCGCTCTACATACTCCATGTTCACATATGTTCTATTGGTTGGCGCGGGAAATCCACGCTTCGCTGTGACATGCGCATCAATACCCTGCCTGATTTCATAGGCTAAGCGCGTAGCTTCCTGAAGTTTTGCCTTATCAGTGAAGTCCTGATATGCATAAAGGGCATAGGCAAGAATCACCGCAACGATCAATACCGCAAACATCATTTCAATCAGGCTGTAACCCTTTGCCAGTAACGTGCTCTGTTTCACGATAGTCCTGGCCCCTCCATGAGACATAAGACGGCTACTCAACGCGTTATGATTGTGATAATTATTAATCTAGATAGACATCCCACCAGAAGTAAAGCGACCCGCCAATGCATCCCTTATTGAGATGACCGAGCCTCCTGTCGTAATACCAGCATCTGATTGACCGGCAGGTTCGTAAAATGTTCCTCATTGCCATCAAGCCTGATAATACGCAACATCTTGACCACCACATAATCTGGTGTCTGAAATAACGATCAGGTGATACGCCCGTTAGCCCCCGTAAAGCATCACCCTGTTCATTAGCGGCTTCTGCACTTCGAACGTCACCGTCATCATTAGCGACACTATTGACCAGAAAACAGTGACAAGACAACACAACCACCTTCCGTATTGTCTGCTGCCCGTCATGGATGGACATTTGATCCCTGAAATGATTTATACCGCTGATTTGCCCAACTTAAGCAGCACTTCCAAAGAATCGGGAAGTATTCAATGCTGCCCAAAAAAACATTCCGGCTGGAAACGCTACATCTAAAACGACAGGGTATGGCTGACGCCGCCTGCAAATCGCTTAAGGCGACTACAGGCGACATTATCTGATCATGCGTTGCTGGCAGAACGCCTAACCAACAACACAACCGGTAAAAAGCCCGCTATCACGAGCGTCAATGCTGGCAATGCTGCGCGCTCCCAATGCCCTTCCGAGGTCATCTCGTGAATACGAACGGCGAGGGTGTCCCACCCAAACGGTCGCATAAGGAGCGTGGCGGGCATCTCTTTCAACACATCTACAAAGACCAGGAGCGCTGCCGTTAATACACCGGGTGCCAACATCGGCAGATAAACGCGTCGAATAATGGCAAAAGAATCTGCGCCAAGCGTCCTCGCCGCTTCCTGCAAAGCCGGACGTATCTGGGCAATACTGCCGGATAGCGGTTCAAACGCCACCGCAAGAAAACGGATGCAATAGGCCAGCACCAAAGCCATCCAGCTGCCCAGAAAGACCTGCTGTACAGGTATGCCCAGACTTTCCTGTAATGTTGCAACCAAACCATGATCAAGCCAGCTGAAAGCCGTCATGACCCCTACGGCCAGCACCGAACCGGGCAAGGCATAACCGGTTGTCGCAACTCTCACTGAACGTAGAACACACCGATCCGGCTGCATTCTGCCTGCAAAGACCAGCAGCAGCGCTAACACCACAGTGATTCCCGCTGCAGATGCAGCCAACAACAAGGTGTTGAATGCCAGCTCCAGATATCGTGCATTCAGATCCTGCAGGGCATTGGTAGCAATCCAGTAAAGCAACTGGGCTACGGGTATCACAAAGGCCAGTGTAAAAACCATCAGGCACGCAGTACTTGCCAGCCAGGCTTTAGCGCCTGTCAGCCGGGTTCTTGAAAGTGGCTGCTGTCGCTCATGGCAGGTATACCGGGCACGTCCACGGCTCCAGCGTTCTGCAGAAAGCAACAGGAAGATCAACAGCAGCAGGAGAGAAGCCAACTGCGCGGCAGCCTGCAGGTTAAAAAAACCGTACCAGGTCTTGTAAATCGCGGTCGTCAGGGTGTCATAGTTAAACACGGAAACGGCGCCAAAATCCGCCATGGTTTCCATCAGCGCCAGAGCGACACCGCCGGCAATGGCCGGGCGCGCCATTGGCAGTGTTACCCTGAAAAAGGCCTTCAATGGTGACAGCCCCAGTAACCGTGCAGCTTCCAGCGTACTGCGCCCCTGCCGTAAAAAAGCGGTACGAGCGAGCATGTAAACATAGGGATAAAACACCAGCACCAGTGTGGTGATCATCCCGGCAGGCCCCCGGATATCCACCCAGGTAAATCCGGGCACCACCGATCGAAGCCAGTTCTGAAACGGGCCGCTGAAATCAAACACACCCAGGTAAACAAACGCCAAGACATAGGCAGGAATGGCAAAAGGCAGAATCAATGCCCAATCCAGCCACTTGCGACCGGGAAATTCACAGAGCGTCACCAACGCGGCCAGCGCCACCCCCAGTATGGTCACTCCGACACCAACCCCCACAACCAATATCGCTGTATTGGATAGCAGGCGCCCCAACTGTGTTTCGAGCAGATGACGCCAGATATCTGTCTGGATATCCCCCCAGCTCAGCAACAGGACAATAACCGGAATCGCAACACAGGCGGCGATGGCCAATGCAATCAACCGCCAGCCAGAGACGCGGTGCAGGATATCCCGAAATGCAGAACGCCCGCCCGGGAGGGGCGAGCGCTCAGGATCCGGAAATGAAAAGGTTCCGGAGGATAGCATCAGTTGTACTTGGCCCGGTCCATCAGCTGGATAGCTTCAGACTGCAACCGGCCAGCAGTTTCTACATTCAGGTTATCCTGTTTGAAATGACCCCACGCAGAAACTTCAGAAGAAGGCTGAACATCGGCATTGGCCGGGTATTCCATATTGCTGTCAGCCAGGATCCGCTGGGCTTCCGGCGTGCTCATCCATTCCAGCAGTTTGGCAGCGGCTTCCGGATGCTTGGCATACCGGGTAATACCGGCACCTGACACATTCACATGCACACCACTGCCGTTCTGGTTAGCCCAGAAAAGCTTCAGGTTGGTATCCGGCTTTTGCTTCAACAGGCGACCAAAGTAATAGGTATTTACGATGGTGACATCACAGATGCCACTCGCAACCGCTTCCATGGCCTTGGTGTCATTGGAGAAGACCGGCATAGCCAGGTTATGCACCCAGCCCTTCACCACTTTTTCACTACCGGGTTCACCCAGGCGGTCGATCATGGTGGCGACCAGTGACTGGTTGTACACCTTCTTGGACGTACGCAGGCACAAGCGGCCTTCCCACTTGGGATCCGCCAGGTCTTCATAGGAAGAGAGCTGTTCGGGCTTTATACGATCACTGGCATAGACCATGGTACGGGCACGAACGGACATGCCATACCAGTTATTGTCAGGGTCCCGCAGGTGGGCAGGAATATTCTTTTGCAGTGTTTCGGAGGTATAGGGCTGCAGAATGCCCTTTTCCTTGGCTTGCCAGAGGTTACCGGCATCCACGGTAATCAGCATATCGGCCGGGGTGGTCTTGCCTTCGGCTTCAAGACGGGCAATCAGGGGGGCATCCTTGTCGGTGATATAACGGATTTTGACACCGGTCTTCTTGGTATATAGATCAAACAGGGGCTTGATCAGTTCTTCATTGCGTGAAGAGTAAACCACCAGCTCATCATCAGCCGCTGAAGCCACCGATGCAGAAAGACCTGCAAACAATGTGGTTGACGCGAGCAATGCCGCCGTCAATGTTTTTTTCAACCCCAGTCCCATTGCAATCACCTTATCGTCATCTACTGCTGCATTGTGGCGCAATGTTAATCATTATCATTTGTAACCTCAACAACAATATGCTGATTGTCAATAATGACTATCCCGTATAGCGACACGAATAAACTCCCATGATTAGGCTGTACGGCT
Organism: Kistimonas ophiarachnellae; assembly: GCF_057552235.1. Classification (NCBI taxonomy): domain Bacteria; kingdom Pseudomonadati; phylum Pseudomonadota; class Gammaproteobacteria; order Oceanospirillales; family Endozoicomonadaceae; genus Kistimonas; species Kistimonas ophiarachnellae. The sequence continues at coordinate 56,017 of NZ_BAAJPA010000020.1, forward strand.
TATCCATGGGAGGTGTGGTTGGAGTGATTTGTTGACTCGTTAAAGCGTTATTGCGTGGATTTGGATGGCTCCGTTGGCATCATTCCCTCCATACCTGGCATGGAGGGAATGGCTTCCATCCCCTGGGGCATCTGCTGCATCACCTGGTTGATGGATTCCTGAATCAGTGCAACCATCGTTCTGTGCCCTTCATCAAAGCCTTGATAAAAGGCTCGTTCCGCCTTGCTTTTCATAGCAGATGGTTCGGCAATCGCTTGCCGGGAACCCGCTTTCGTCTCACCACTGAACATGACCTCCATGGCGGTGGGAATGGTCAGGGCAATAGCCCGACCTGACATGTAACCGTCAATATAGCGCCCGCGCAGAATGGCATTATCGGAAGAACCCAGGCCACTGCTTTTATAAGCGACAGCGGCTTCGCACCAGCGATCGAGGTATTCATTGTCCGATTCCTCATCACAGGAGTAATGGACAAAACCCTGCGCTGCTACCACCGCCTGATAACCGGCCCGGTAACCGGCTTGAGCAACGGGCTGTCCGGAAAAGGATTGGGGATTACTGGCCATGGCAGCATCCTGTCGCCCCAGCCCATAGGAATTAATGAACGCATCACGTTTCTGGTTATCATCCCTGGCAAACACCTTGCTGTGTTTCCAGGCATCCAGCCCCTTGCACCAGGCCCGTGTCGCAGCAGAGGAATCCGTGGCGTTATTGCAATCCGGCGTTTTGGGAGGCACTGGTACCGGCTTTTCAACAATAACCTCAACCACCTCACGCTCAACGGCGGGCTCATCCAGCACGGGAGACTGTCCGTCTTCCTCATTATTTCCACATCCCTGCAACATCATCGCCAACAGTGCTGCACAGGACAAAGCCTTCAGTGACGATCTGTCCATACTACCACTCCCTCCGACATTCATTCGTCTCTTCAACCCACATGGATACGCACGGTCGGCCTACTATAGTCGACATTCAAAAGGCAACGGAGCGGCATAGCTCAAGATTGACAACAGTACTGACAGCATTGGTCAAGCCGTAAACAAAGAAAGAATGGGTATTCGTCTAGCAAGGCATACTGCCTTGCTACGGATCAAGGATTCATGACCTGCCGAATGATCTGTTCTTTCAGGAAAGGAATCTGGTTCGTTAGCGAAAGACCGGTATTTCGCATCCAGCGTAGCAACAGCAGATCACTGCCAAACAGTTGCTGGAATCCCTGCATAATGCCCATCACCGCCAGGTTATGCGGCTCACGACGCCGCTGATAGCGTGCCAGCAATAAAGCATCGGCATAATCGCCACCGCGTTCACAGGTCCGGTGAATCTCCCCGGACAACTGCCGGGCATCCAACAAACCGAGGTTCACACCCTGCCCGGCCAGTGGATGGATAGTATGGGCAGCATCGCCCATCACGACGACCCGGCCACGATAATACTGTCGCGCATGCCGCTGCCTAAGCGGCATGCAATACCGCTTGTCGGTTGATAACACCTGACCCAGCCGGTGTTCAAACGCACTGCCCAGTTTCTGGCAAAACGCGTCATCCGTCAGCGTCATCATCTGTTGGGCCTGATCAGGCACCAGCGACCAGACAATAGAGCAGTAATGAGTATCGCCATCACTGGGCAGAGGTAGAAACGCCAACGGGCCTGACGGCAGAAAGATCTGCCACGCGGTATCCTGATGATACTGCTCAGTCTGCACCGTCGTGACGATGGCGTGATGCTGGTAATCCCATTCGCGGGTCGGGATACCGGCCATTCGCCGAACCGGGGAATGCGCGCCATCGGCAGCAATCACCAGCCGACTCTGCAGCTGATCACCTGATTGCGTGTTTAATTGCACACCATCGCCAATCTGCCGCAGCGAGGCAATTTTCGTATGCCTCAGCTGGGTAACATCGGTTTCACCCAGGCGTTGCAATAATGCGCTGGTTGTCACACTGTTTTCGACAATATGCCCCAGCGTGTCCAACCCCGCTTCGCTGGCTGTAAAACGGATATTGCCTGTGCCGTCTGCATCCCAGACCGTCATGCCGGTATACGGTGAAATCCGGGCATCACGCATCAATGCCCAGGCACCCACTTCATCCAGCAATTGCCGGGACGATTCTGTCAGTGCGCAGACCCGTGGATCATATTGTCCCGAAGCGGTTTCCCTATCTGACGCAAGCGGGCCTGCATCTACAAGAGCAATACGTAACGGTAAGTCTGACAGCGCCATGGCCATCGCCAGACCATTAATACCGCCACCAATAACCGTAATATCAAAGGATTGACTATCTGATGAAGCAGCCTGACTCATGGACGCCCTCCCAGCCCCATGGCCTGTCTTGCGAACCACCCTTTCAGTGGCCCACAAAGGTCCAGCGCCACAAGACCAACATTTCGTGCCCCCTGCAGCCATTTTCCGGACAGTACGGACTGTTCACTGAACAACTTGACCACATAGTCACTGAAATGAATGGTCTGGAATTGATCCTGTTTCTGTCGGGCCATATATGCCTGCAGTGTCGCCAGCTCGCCAATACCGGCACCGCTCTTCAATGCACCGGTAACAGTTTCTGACAAGGCTATGGCATCGCGTAATGCCAGGTTGAAGCCCTGCCCCGCCACCGGATGCAAACTATGGGCAGCGTTACCCAATACCACGAGTCCGGGACGTACCTGTTCTGTTGCCAGTTTCAATGCCAATGGGTAACTGAAGCGCTGTCCCACCTTGCGGAAACGGCCTACCCGATAACCGAAACGCTCCTGCAGTTCATTCAGAAAATCATCGTCAGTCAGTTCAAGCCGTTCCCGGGCCAGCTCATCCGGCATAGTCCAAACCAGCGCACACCGCCCTTCCGGCAACGGCAGCAATGCCATCGGTCCTTCATCCGTAAAACGCTCGTAAGCCACCTGGCTATGGTGCTGGTCCGGCGTGATACTCGTGATAATGGCGGTCTGATGATAGTGGCTGACGGACTGTTCCAGCCCCATGTCGCGGGCCAGAGAGGAACGCCCACCATCGGCCAGCACAATCAGAGTTGCGGATACAGAATACGTTTTCCCATCGCGATTCACTTCGAGTGTCGCACCCTCTGGTGTTGGCTGCAGATGACGCACCTCAGCAGGACAGAGGAATTCAATTCCCTCTGTTTTCTGTATCTGCTCCAGCAACACTTTACCAAGCCACTGGTTATCCACTACATAACCGAGCGCAGGCACTTCATAATCTTCTGCATTCAGGCGAGTCATACCAAAGTGACCACGGTCAGACACATGAATATGGCGAATCGGCTCCACCCGCTCAGCCAATGATGGCCAGATCCCCATGGCATCATAAATTTCCCGGGTCCCCCAGGACAGCGCCGAAGAGCGGCCATCATAGCTGGGCTGATAATCCAGCTGTTCTGGGCGTAATGGCACCGCTTCAAACACGGCAATCCTGAAATCCGGGTTAGGCACCGACTGTCGGAGCGACAGGGCCAGGCTGGCGCCAACCATGCCGCCCCCGATAATCACCACATCATAATGTGTACTGCTATCCATGGTTATCTCTGAACTGATTGGATGTGTTCTGGCCAACGGGTTTGAAGCATCAGGACCAATCCTGCCCCTTCATCAGGGCTTCAATAGCATCAGGATCTTTCTCTGCAGCGGACGTCAGGATCTCGCAACCTTCTGCGGTCACCAGTACATTGTCTTCAATGCGGATGCCGATACCGCGCCATTTTTCCTCAACATCAGTGTTATCCGGCGCGATATAGAGACCCGGCTCAACCGTTAACACCATACCCGGCTCAAACTTGCGCCACTGCCCGTTGACCTTGTGATTGCCAACATCGTGGACATCCATACCCAGCCAATGCCCTGTACCGTGCATATAAAATGGCCGATAGGCTTCATCCTTGATCAGCTGATCCACATCACCTGACAGTATACCCAGATCAACCAATCCTTCTGTCAGTGTACGAACCGCTGCATCGTGGAATGCTGTCCAGGGATTGCCCGGGCGAATGGTCGCAATCGCCTGTTCCTGGGCTTTCAGTACCAGTGAATAAAGTGCCCGCTGTTCTGTTGAAAAAACACCATTGACCGGAAACGTCCGGGTAATGTCAGCGGCATAATTGTCGAGTTCACAGCCGGCATCAATCAGCACCAGGTCGCCGTCACACATCTGCCGGTCATTCTCGGTGTAGTGGAGGATGCAGGCATTCTCACCACTGCCAACGATCGAATTGTACGCCGGCACACGGGCGCCATGATGAATAAATTCATGCTGCAGCTCAGCTTCCAGCTGGTATTCATATAATCCCGGACGACACATCGTCATGGCCCGCCGATGAGCACCGGCACTGATAGCGCAGGCCTCACGCATTATTTCGAGCTCTGCGTCTGACTTGAACAGGCGCATTTCATGCACCAGCACATCCAGACCAGACACCACCGCCGGTGCAACGGCGCCACGCCGTTCTCGGGCTTTTAGATTATTGATCCAGCCATTGAGCCGACCATCAAATTCCGGTAAAACACCCAGCGTGTAATGGATTGTTTGCCGACCATCCAGCAAGCCCGGCATAAACTGATCCAGCTCACCAAAAGAGAACGCCTGATCCATACCATACTGCCGGACAGCGCCTTGCTGCCCAGCCCTTCGGCCATGCCAGGTTTCCATCAGGGGATCACGATCTCGGCAAAAGAGAATACTCTCACCGCCTTCACGTCCTGGTATCAACACCAGTACCGCTTCCGGCTCATTAAATCCGGTCAGGTAATAGAAATCGCTATCCTGCCGGTAGAGATACTCGGAATCACGGTTACGGATCTTTTCCGACGCGGCCGGCAATATTGCAACACCGTCATTACCAATTGCCTGCATCAGCTGTTGGCGTCGCTTGCCGTATTCTGTCATCGCCAATTTTTTCATGGTGTCCTGATCCGGTTTATGCTCTGAGAACTATCAGCGTCCTGTGCCTGCCAGCAGTATCAGTGAAGTGGACCGGTGGTTGCACTCGCCTCTGCTTCACTGGATTCGCCAAACAGCATCAATGTCGCCATGCGCAGGTATTCACTGACTTCCAGAAAATCTTTTTCTGACGACTCGGAGTCCTCCAGGTCATCAAACTGCACCTGGGCGATACTGGCAAAATCAGCCAGGATACTGGCCGCTTCTTCTGACAAATCATCCTGGCTGCGACCACTCAGGCCGTAACCGCTGAGGAATCCCTGACACCACTGACCCAGCGCCTGGGTACGCTGTTCAAGGGCTTCATCGTCATCGGGCAGCAGGGGCTGAAAGGAGTAGTCTTCGGACTGCAACTGAGCCAGCGTCTCATCATACAGCTGTATCAGAACTGTCTTTGCCACAGTGTCCAGCGCCTGACTGACAGCCATATGCTCGGCAGCCGTGGACAACCAGGCACCATGGGCCGGACGCTGTCCCGCGCAATATTGTCCGCAGAGCAAACCGTGCAGTTCCGAGGGCGACTGATAAGATTGCAATTCAAGGAACAGGTTGCTCAGCCGATCAAAACTGACCGGCGCCAGACCTGAAGCATCAGTAGTCATGGGAGAATATCCGCCAATTCAAGATTGCCCCGAGTGTACCGCAAGGCGTCTGGGGGAGCGAGATTCATCCGGCAGAAAAAATAATGGTCAAATTGACCGGAATCAGGGCGACGATCTCTTGTTACCGTCAACACCAAAAGGATATAGTAAAACATTGATAATCCAAAGATTGTCTGACGGCCACATGGAACCTAAAGAACTGTCGATGTTGAGCAGGAAAGTCGATGAACTCATCGTACTCTGCAATCGCCTGCGTCAGGAGAACCGTATCCTGCGTGCCGGCGAGCACGCCTGGAAGCAGGAGCGCGCACAACTGATTGAAAGAAACGAGATGGCACGGACCAAGGTCGAAGCAATGATCGGCCGGTTACGGGCGCTTGAGCAGGAAACATGATATGAGCAATGAACAGCTCACCACCACGGTCAACATCCTGGACAAGGATTACCGGATCAGCTGTCCTCCGGAAGAGCAGGAAGCCCTGAGTTCTGCGGCCCGCTACCTCGACAGCAAGATGCGTGAAATCCGGTCCTCCGGCAAGGTCATCGGCCTTGAGCGTATTGCCGTCATGGCCGCCCTGAACATTGCCCATGACATGCTCATCGCCAACCGGGAAGCCAACGCACTCAAGGAAGACACCCAGCGGCACATCCAGATCCTGGTTGAACGGCTGGACGACGCCCTGCACGAGCATAACCAGCTCGAACTCTGATTGCGATTCGAACTAACAAAGGGCTGGTAACTCCTGCCCGCCTGCCGATATAATTCTTCACAAGACTCCCTGGTCTGATCGCCAGTCATGAACTGTCCCTGAGGCGATAAATACCATCCTGGGGGCTCCTCGTGGATACCAGCGTGCAGGTTCACCTTGCAGTGAAAAGCCCAACGTATCTCAGCAGCCTCCACCTTGAAGCATGGCTTCAAGGGCTATACTGACAGCGTCAGCACCGGGGAGCCTTGTTTTATTCGCACGACCTTTCTTATCGACGCCAATCGCTTCACATAACAACGGATTGCCAGCCAGGGAATGACGCCACAACAGCAGTTGCTTCAGAAAAAACAGCTCAGGCAAATTCTGCGGGAACGGCGCCGTCGATTGTCCATCTCAGAACAACACCAAGCCAGTCATCGTCTGAAAAAAATCCTGTGCCGACAGAACTGCTACCTGAAAAGTCAGCGTATTGCACTTTACCTGACCAACGATGGCGAAATTGATCCAAAAGAGATTGCCCAGAAAGCATGGCAGCAGGGTAAGCAGTGCTTTCTTCCGGTACTAAATCCACTGAAACCGGGCTGGCTGCAGTTTTTACCCTGGACACCCACCACCCGCATGAAAAAAAACCGGTTCGGTATTCCAGAACCTGATGCACGTTTCTATCAACCCGTACCCGTCTGGTCACTGGATCTCGTCTTGTTACCACTGACCGGATTCGACCGAAAAGGTCATCGCATGGGTATGGGAGGCGGCTTCTATGACAGAACGTTTGCCTTCATCAAAACACCAGGCTGCATAAGGGCTCCACAACTGATCGGGCTTGCCCATGATTGTCAGCGGGTTGATCATCTGCCGATTAACAGCTGGGATATACCGCTCTCTGGCATTGCCAGCGACAGGCAGTTTTATACAACCCGCTGAAGTTCAAGTCAGCATCTGTGCTGTGGCCGTGGTTACCACACCAATGGCAAACAGAAAAATAATCGCGGCAACAGGATCAAGCTTACGCCATGGAAACATGTTCACATCACTCTTGAATGACAGACCAACTTCAATTCAGCATCGGATACGCACGAATAAAGCCATCCACTTAATACAGTGCAGATCATAGATAGACATTGCAATGCATACTGTGACCTGCTGCAAGGTTTGCCCAATAACAAAGTAGCAAGTGGATAACCATTTTGCTCACTCTCTCGCAATAACATTTTCTGTTATTAGCAGAAACTCAATTCCGTTCTAACATGCTCAGTGGAAAAACTATCTCGCTATATTTCTTTTTCATTATTGTTTCGAGGATATCGTCATGCCCCAATCTATTCCCGTACTAATATTTACCATCGCTATCAGCCTGGCAGGATACACTCTCTCACATGCGCAGGAGCGGCCGGACCATTCAGAAACCCTCACCGGGCAAATAATGGGGGGCTGGTCACCAACCAGCATTGATGAACAGGTAATGAACGCTGCCTTTTTCGCTGCCAGTGTCATTCATGATGGTCAACTGCAGGATGTGCTCTCAGCCAGGCAACAGGTGGTTGCAGGCATGAACTACGCGATGGTGCTCAAAATGAACAACGGACACCAGTGGGATGTTATCGTTTATCAAAATCTGGACAACGTCTACAGTCTCACCAGCAAAAACCGATTACATTGACCCTCTTATAAATATGTTTTCGGCGGTCACTTTTTATAGTGACCGCCGAAAGCATTCGTATTTTTATTTGCCATCTCCCCCAAAACTCAAAAATAAAAACGCTACCACTCAGCATTTCCTAAGCTTGTCATTATTTTTCAACGCATGCTCTTTATGTTTTGTGGAAATCGAGACTGATGCTGAATAAATTAATTCTGGTCACCTGCCTTGGCGCATTACTGGAATATTTTGATTTCACACTGGTGCTACTCTTTGCCAATGATTTAGCCCGCCTCTTTTTACCTGCCTCTGATCAAACAGGCTTTCTCTGGATTATTGCGATCCATACCGCCGGCTATTTCATCCGTCCTCTTGGCGGCATTGCCTTCAGCCATTTTGGTGACCGCATTGGGCGCAAACGCCTGTTCCGGCTCTCCATTCTCATCATGACCTTTGCGACCCTGGGCATGGGTTTATTGCCAACTTACGCGACCATTGGCTATCTGGCGACGGCTTTGCTGGTTATTCTGCGGTCATTACAGGGTATATCAGTAGGCGGCGAGTTCCCCGGTGCGGTTGTTTTCGCCTCGGAACACGTACCGGCACAAAAGAAGGGGCTGATTACGTCGACGATTGGCGCCTGCGGTTTGCTGGGCATCATGCTGGCCTCGACCATCGGCATGCTTACCCATGAAATGCTTACCGAAGAAGCCCTGTACAGCTGGGGCTGGCGAGTTCCGTTTATTGCAGGCAGTATCCTGGGGATAAGCAGCTATATCATGCGGCGCAACCTGTCCGAAACACCCTTTTTTAACCAACTGATTGCCGACCAACAGATAGCTCACATTCCCCTGCTCACGCTGCTTCAAACCCAGGGCAAGACACTGGCGATCGCCATCGGGATTAACATTGCGCCCGCGACCATGCTGTCAATATATACCTACCTGGTGCCTTACGCGACCAGGCACCTGGGTATGGATCAGGGACACGTGTATCAGACCATGACCTGCATCCTGTTCATGACGGCGCTGATGACCGTGGTATCGGGGTGGCTGGCTGATCACGGGGTCAACCGGCGCCGGGCCCTGTTGTTCAGCAATATTCTCTACCTGCTCCTCGCGTGGCCCGTTTTCCTGCTGCTGTCAGCCCATCAGCTACTGCAGCTCGGACTGCTGACATTACTGCCGACCATGCTCGTCTGCGGTAACGGACTTGTGACACTCGCCAACCTGTTCAATACGAATGTCCGTTATACCGGGCTTGCGGTATCCCTGAACATCAGCATCTGCCTGATTGCCGGAAGTACACCCTATATCCTGGAAATACTCAGTATTGACGGCAAACCCTATGGATTCCTGGTGATGATGCTGGTCTGCGCCTCGATTGGCGCCTTTGCCTCATGGCACCTGCCGGACAAACGTATCCAGGAATACCGACTAACCCGATCAGAAACATGATTAACGGCTTTCAGCGATGGGAATGCCAAAAGCCAGCCGCACGAATGGGGGTTCACAAACAGAAAACGCCGACGCCCTTGAACAGTGGGTTAATCACCGCTCAATGGCGCCGACGTATCTGGAACAATGATCGAACTCAAATGCTCAGAGGCTGGCCACCTGCAGGCCACGGGCATTCGCAACAGGAAGACTGGCGTCCAGTGTCGTCAACAAGGAACCAGTGCTGCCCGGCAGGCGACAGGTCGCCTGCGCCTCCTTTAGCGGTGCGTCCTGCCAGTTTTTTTCAAATACACGCCTGTCAGATGACCAACTGTCCGTTGTTGATTAACTGCAACAGGACATCCTGGCCATTCAACTCATTGCTATCATGCTGCTCCTGCCAGTTCGTGACATTTTCCAGCTTGATATGGAGTTTATCCCCGGCATCGTCCTGCGTTGTTTTTTCAATGGTCAGCGTGGTGTCGTTTTCATTGATTTCCGCACTGACGCCTTCTGCCAACAGGGCGGCAAGCAGTGCGTCCGTGTCGTTCAAGGCAGCATCTGGCAAATCAACAAGATCCCCAAGATCCAATATGTCCGCCGTGGAGTCGTTTGTGGTATCGCCTACCTGGAAGTCAACAATCGTATCCGTCTGGACGGTTTCTCCATCGAGCAGATCATCCATGGAAAACAGGTAGGTATCCGCATCGCGGGTTTCGCCATCGCCCGTCAGACGGTCATCCCCCGTACCGCCACGGAGGAAATCCTGACCGTCGCCGCCGGTCAGGGTATCCTCACCAGCGCCGCCGGAAAGGGAATCTATTCCCTCACCACCGATCAGAATGTCATGGCCTTCTCCGCCGCGAATCACATCATTACCGGCCAGACCATCGATATAATCGTTGGTGCTCGTTCCCTCCAGTGAACGACCGGTGTCATACACCAGGTCATCATCCCCATCCGTACCCGCCAGGAAATGCTGGATGGTATTGAGCGTCAAAGTGGCAGTGTCGCTTTGCCCGTCATCGTCGGTCAGGGTGTACTTGATTTCATGGCGCACTGCAGGGTCGGTTCCATCGATAACACCCGGCAACACTTTGGTGAACCCGATGCCGGTAAACTCGCCTCCGTTGGTTCTACTGTCAGGATCACTGCCTGCACTGATCACTAGCCGACCAATATTGGTATATTCGGCAGGGATGTTTAATGTCGGTTCAGAACCGCCTTTGTAGAGCTGCCCCATTTCCGTGCCATCGGTACGATAAAGCGTAATAAGCATGGCCTTGGTTTCTTTCGGCGTAGTCAGATCCAACGTTATATCAGTAACACCATCGGGGTAGTCGTCTGAAGAAAATGTTATGACCAGATCCTCGTGACCTTCAATGGTACTGGCCTTGGCATGCTGACTGGCCACCCCTTTAACCCCCAGCTTTCCTCCATATTTGCCAATCTCTCCATCCGGAGTGCTGAACATTACGCCAGGGACTGTATAGTTATAACTGCCCCCGACCTTGACAAAATCAACATCAACAGGCTCTGGATCAATATTGACCGGATTACTGACAGGTTGATACTTGTAATACCCGGTATCATAAATGACCAGCGTACTGTTATCAGACAGTGTATGGACGAATTCCGTGGAACCGGAACTGATTTGAAGCGAGTTCCCGTTGTATTCCGCATGGGTGACTTTGGCATTGTCAATATCACTGTCAACACCACCGCCCTGAACAGCGAACGGTGTCGCCTTACTGCTGGCAGCCAGCCCGCCATCGGTGCCGACGCCGGAAATCACGTTGCCTTCTGCGAAGGCACTGCCTGGCATGATGGTGTCTGTATCATCATTGGCCACCGGAACACCATCAACAACGCTGATGGTTGCCGTTTCCGAGCCATGATCCCCGTCATTATCAGCCACCACGAAATCAAAGCTGAACTGCTCACCTTTTTTCGAATGGTCGGCAAAGTAGGTGTACTGACCTGTCGTAAAATCAAAAATCAATGTTCCCCATTCGAAGCCGTTTGAATCGTCAAGTATGAGGACAGACCCATCCAGCACCTGATTATTTTCTGAAGAGGTAATCGTGTTGTCCGCAGGGTTGAAGGTAAACGTCACATCATTCACGGCATTCCCGACAACCAGCGAAAACGCCACCGACTTGATAAAGCCGCCATCAGCGCCAAATTCAATGGTCGTGATTCTGCCGTCCGTCATCAGGTTGCCGTCATAGCTGCCGGGAATGGTGTTGAGCAGTTCCTCCTCCAACTTCACCGGGTCTGCGACCACTATGGCATTCTGTTCCTCACCACTCCCCAGGGCGTCGGCATTGTGGATAGCATTCATATACGACAAATCATCAACGCTGGAGCCCACAGCGATTGAATAGGAAGTAATCCCTTTCTGTTGTGTATAAGTCTGCCATTGCAGGATTTGAGCGGCTGGCTCGCTACTATTGTTCTTTCCGTCAGTGGGGGCCCCGTCAGACAGGAAATAACTGATATATTCGACATTCGCCTGATTGCCATCACTGTCCATCAGTGTTTCGAATGCAGCTTCCCCGGCGTTCAGCGCCGCGGCATACTCAGTCCCGTACTCAACGCCCAGGTTGTCCAGCAAACCCCGGGCAGTGGCCAGATTATCCACGCCTTCACCGAGTACATCGGCTCCCGTGTCAAACGTAATCAGGCTGACCCGAACATCACTGGACTGTTTGTAATACTGTTCCAGTAATGACTTGATGCCGTCTACAGCCAGCGCAAGCCTTGATGTGACAGTCCCGTCAGGCAACTCTACTTTGCCGTTGTATTCCTTAAAATCCATCGTCTGTGACGTATCCAGCATGATGACAAGCCGATAGGCAGGCTCTACGTCAGCGGGAACTTCTACCTGATGTTTACTGACGACCGGCTTGTCATCCTCAACCGTCACTACCAGTTCTGCCGTGAACACAGATCCGTCATTATTGTTGAACGTATAATTGAATATGTCCTGTTGACCGTCATCATTACTGCCACTATTCGTGACGGCCGAATGCAATTCATAGACGTATTCGCCAGCGCTGTGGCCACCCGCGTCATCATCACGGGTGTACACTGTCAGCTGACCATGACCGGTATCAATAGTCATCACGCCATCATTATCAGCATCGGTGTAATCGGTGCTATTAAAAATAATCTTTGTGATGGTTGATCCGTCGTTTGCCTTATCGTCGTTGCTCAACAGGTTGCCGGTCGCCTGTAACAGTGCGGCATCCGGTGAAGAACCATTTTCCAGGCCGCTTTCGTAAACGGTTCCCGTATCATCCATAACCGGGTTTTCACCGGGTAAAGGCGACAGTGTTACTGTGCCTTGATCAAGGCCCCAAAGGCTCGCGTAGTCCTCATCATAGGCCGTGACCTGCACGGTTCTTGATTCACTGACAGACAATGCCGCCCTGTTATTGAATTGCAGTGATTCAAGTACCCGGATGTATTCATCAATGCTGACGCCGTCGGTCAGCGTCAGAGTCCAGACGCCGTTATCAACGCTTTCGCTGGCCAGCACGCTGGTACCCGTCGTGAGATAATCCAGCTGGTCGCCTGATGCGCTGTAACCGGACAGCTCAACCACGACTTTTGACAGGCTGTCACTGTCGACATCCGTGATCGTGACATCGGGCAGCAGCGCCTGGGCGCCACTGGCTTCAATGTAGTTCAGGTCATTGACCCGGGTAACCTCCGGCGCATATCCCGGCGCAACGTCAATTGTCACTGTCGCCTGCGAGGTTTCGTCGTCGTTGTCGGTGATCTTATAGATAAAGCTGTCGTTGAAGTTTTCGCTGCCGTTGTGGGTATAACTGAAAGTCCCATCCGCATTCAGGGTCAGGTCGCCATAAGACACACCCGTCACCAGGCTCACGATCACCGGCGTATCGGCCAGACCTGTGTCGTTGGCCTTTACGTTGTTTGAGCCGCCTGCCAGGCTGGTGGTCGTCTCCCCTTTGTATACTTCAATGCTGTCCTCTAACGCTGCCGGGCTTTCATCACTCACCGGCGTCACGATGATCGACACTGTCGCCTGCGAGCTCTGTCCGTCGTTGTCTTCAATCTCGTAAGTGAAACTGTCGCTGAAGTTTTCAGTGCCATTGTGGGTGTAGCTGAAGGTGCCATTTTCGTTCAAGGTCAATGAGCCATACGCCACATTCGTCACCAGGCTGACCTTAACGGGCGCATCCGCCAGACCTGTGTCGTTGGTCTTTACGTTGGTTGCGCCGCCCACCAGACTGGTGACGGTGGCGCCTTCATTCACTTCAATAGTGTCCGCTACCGCTGTCGGGGTCGTGTCGCTCACTGGCGTCACGATGATCGACACTGTTGCCTGCGAGGTCTCGCCGTCATTGTCCTTGATTTTGTAGGTAAAGCTATCGGCAAAGTTTTCACTGCCGTCATGGGTGTAACTGAAGGTGCCATCGTCGTACAACACCAATGAGCCATGCGCCACATTCGTCACCAGGCTGACCTTTACTGGCGTATCCGTCAGGCCAGTGTCGTTGGCCTTCACGCTGGTTGCGCCGCCCACCAGGCTGGTGATAGTCGCGCCTTCGTTTACCTCGATGCTGTCCGCTACCGCCGTCGGCGTGGCATCGCTCACCGGGGTCACGGAGATCGCCACTGTCGCCTGCGAGGTTTCGCCGTCGTTGTCTTCAATCTCGTAGGTGAAACTGTCGGTAAAGTTTTCACTGCCGTCGTGGGTGTAGCTGAAGGTTCCGTCTTCGTTCAACGTCAATGAGCCATAAGACACACCCGAGACCAGGCTGACCTTCACCGGCGTATCCGACAGGCCGGTATCGTTGGCCTTCACGTTGGTTGCGCCACCCACCAGGCTGGTGACGGTGGCGCCTTCGTCCACCTCAATGCTGTCCACTACCGCAGTCGGGGTCGCGTCACTCAACGGGTTCACGGTGATCGACACTATCGCCTGCGAGGTTTCGCCGTCATTGTCCTTGATTTTGTAGGTAAAACTGTCGGCAAAGTTTTCACTGCCATCATGGGTGTAACTGAAGGTGCCATTTTCGTTCAAGGTCAATGAGCCATACGCCACATTCGTCACCAGGCTGACCTTCACCGGCGCATCCGCCAGACCTGTGTCGTTGGTCTTTACGTTGGTTGCACCGCCCACCAGACTGGTGATAGTCGCGCCTTCGTTTACCACGATGCTGTCTGCTACCGCCGTCGGCGTGGCATCGCTCACCGGCGTCACGGAGATCGCCACTGTCGCCTGCGAGGTTTCGCCGTCGTTGTCCTTGATTTTGTAGGTGAAACTGTCGGCAAAGTTTTCACTGCCATCATGGGTGTAACTGAAGGTGCCATCTTCGTACAACGCCAATGAACCATGCGTCACATTGGTAACCAAGCTGACCTTCACCGGCGTATCCGCCAGGCCTGTGTCGTTGGCCTTCACGCTGGTTGCGCTACC
>NZ_BAAJPA010000021.1:0-59465 GCF_057552235.1 Kistimonas ophiarachnellae
GTCTGATGGCCTGGCATGACTTCGCCGCTGACCGGGGCGATACCTCGGCCCGTTTCCTGAATGGGTCAGGCAACAGTTTCGTCACGGTGGGCGCCGAGCCCGAGAAGCGTAACTACCAGGCCGGGGTGGGCGTGCAGTACTGGATGGAAAACAACCTGAGCCTGTCGCTTAATTACGATCGCAACTGGAATGCGGATTTCAGTGCGGATACCTGGCTGGCCAATGTCCGTTATGACTTCTGACAATAATCGGCAGTGACAGCCTGTTAAAACAATGACGCCCGCAGATGCGGGCGTTTTTTTGGAGGCTTTGTTGCTGTATCCGTGACTGGACTGATCCAAGCATCAGGCACGTTTTCAGCCTGTCCCCAATAGAGTGTCAAAGGTCGTATGATTTTCTGTTAGCTGCCCTGTATCGAAATGGCCGATGTTTTTCCCGGTCATACAGGCGGGGTACCGGTAAACCGGATGGACGCCTTAAATCGAAGCGAATGTCTGGAATCGTGTTAATAGCATGCGGCAGTAACCCCTATCCATCATCGCGGGTAAGGCAAAGCAATAATAGTAATTGACTGGCAGATACTGTAGGCTGCACGGCCTCCAGCCGGGCTGGTTATTTAATGTGCAATACAGAGAGAAATTATGAGTTTTGCCTCCCTGGGATTATCTGCCCCTATCCTTCAAGCCATTGCCGAGCAGGGCTATGAAACGCCTTCGCCGATTCAGGCCAAGGCTATACCTGCCATTCTTGAAGGCCAGGACGTCATGGCGGCAGCCCAGACCGGGACGGGTAAGACGGCCGGATTCACCCTGCCCATCCTTGAGCACCTGTCGCAGGGACAACGGGCCCAGTCCAACCATGTCCGTGCACTGGTGCTGGCGCCGACCCGTGAACTGGCAGCCCAGGTGGGCGACAGTGTCGCAACCTATGGCCAGCATCTGCCGCTGCGTTCCACCGTGGTGTTTGGTGGCGTGAAGATCAACCCGCAGATGATGAAGCTGCGTCGTGGCGCTGATGTGCTGGTGGCTACGCCGGGTCGGCTGCTGGACCTTTACAACCAGAATGCCGTGAACTTCAACCAGCTGGAAGTGCTGGTACTGGATGAAGCCGACCGTATGCTGGATATGGGTTTCATCCATGACATCCGCAAGATTCTTGCGATTCTGCCGGCCAGGCGTCAGAACCTGCTGTTTTCCGCCACCTTCTCGGATGAGATCCGCAAGCTGGCCAAGGGGCTGGTGCATAATCCGGTAGAAATTTCTGTCAATCCGCCCAACAGTACGGCCAGAAAAGTCAAGCAGTGGATTTGTCCGGTGGATAAAAAGCAGAAGTCTGCTTTGCTGACCCAGTTGATTCACGATAACCGCTGGCAGCAGGTGCTGGTGTTTACCCGGACCAAGCATGGCGCGAACCGGCTGACCCGTCATCTGGATGCCGAAGGCATCAAGGCTGCTGCTATTCACGGTAACAAGAGCCAGGGCGCACGGACAAAAGCGCTGGCAGATTTCAAGGCAGGGGCAATCCGCATCCTGGTCGCCACTGATATTGCCGCCCGTGGTCTGGATATCGACCAGTTGCCCCAGGTGGTCAATTTTGATCTGCCCAATGTGGCGGAAGATTATGTGCACCGTATTGGTCGCACCGGTCGCGCAGGCGCCAGCGGGCAGGCGATCTCCCTGGTCAGTGCGGACGAGTTCAAGCAGTTATCCGATATTGAGCGGCTGACCCGCCAGGTGCTGACACGAAAACTGATTGATGGCTTTGAGCCTGTGCATGATGTGCCGGAGTCCCGGTTGGACACCCGACCTGCAAAGCCGAAAAAACCCAAGAAGCCGAAACCGGCTAAAGCAGGCAATGATTCCGCACCCCGTCAGGGGCAACCACGTAAAACCAGTGGAAAAAGTGGGAAGCCCAAGGTATTCAAGCCGGCTGCAAGAAAGCCACGTAATCGTCAACAGACACAATAAGCATGTTTGCATCCAGCGCTGGCTGGAACAGTGATGGGTGCAGTAATTCGTGGCGTGAGTGGGTTTCGGGTATGTCGTTGTCTTCCCACTCATTCATCAGCCAGCATTTGACGGTTCTTGTCCGGCCATCAAATTCTGAACTGAGTCCTGTCAGAGGGGTACAGCGAAGCGCGTTTCTCATTTGTTCCCGGTTAATGGGATAGACATTGATGGTGACGTTGTAATGACCATTCTCGAGCTGTGAATAGTCTGATTCGGAAAAACGTATCCTGGAAAACCGGGCGATTTTGCCCGGTTTTATCACGACTTCGGTACTGCCTAAATAAACAGCACGCAAGGGGGAATTCGTTTGGGCGGCCATAGGCTTGCTGTCACCATCAAAATAAGCGACAACGATGATTTTTTCATGCAGGGCTTTCAATTCCGCGCTGGCCCAATCCGATAATTCTACAGCAATGGAAAACTGTGGGCCGTTGATATAGGCCTCGGAGCACGCAGCAATGCATAAATAAAAAACAAAAAAAAGACTAATACGAAGTATATTGTTGTCTAACTTCATGATGGCAGGGAATCTTCCGGCTATATGGGTTGGGAGAGACCCTACAAAAATAGCGCATTACTGTTTATTGCTGCAGCACAAGTTTTTGCTGTAAGCGATCAATCGCCTGTTGATGGCGGGCTATGGCGTTCGCATCATTTTGCACAATGGCTTCCTGCTGGCGCTGCTGGTGGCGTTCAATCGCCCGCAGTGTGCGCTGCAGGCGAACCTGGCAGGTGGCAGATCCGCACTTGACCGTGTTGCGGTTGGCACAGGTTTTACAGAGGGTGCTCATGGGGCTCTTAATCAGGTGATTATGGGAAAGGGGATAATATATGAACTTATCTCAAATAGTATGGTCTGAGTGTGTGAATGATCACTAGTAAGAATGAGGTTATATATTATGGAGAAAACCACACCTGTCAGACCAGTAATGCCGGTTGCCCCTAGCCCGGCCACTCCAGTGCCTGCAGCCCGATCGGCAGCTGCAACCCTGAGAGAAGTCACGGAATGCAAAGGTATAGTCAATAGCTTTATCCAACAGTTTTCTGGGCAAGCCGCATCACAAGCAGCAAAAAAGCAAGCTATGCACTATCTTGTCAGTGAATTGCAGACAAACTGTTCAGATCTGGGTAATTTTAACTTTACGGAAAAGAAAGATTTGATTCCGTGGGTAGCTGCAATTCATGCAGATTTTGAGAGATTGTCCGGTGTTCTGTATAACCCTGAAGACATAGCCCGTCGTTTAACATACGGTGATCCCCATATGTCTGTTTTAAGCCAAGAGGAGTTTGAAGAAATTAATGGTCTTGAGCGCAGTGGTCAGTACATAAGAGCACAAAAAAAATTACTGGAATATATTCTTGATCGAAATGATCAAAATACACTGGGTCGACTTTGCAGGGTTCTTCAAGATTGCAACCTTGATCTTGCTTATGATGGTTTTTCAGCGGCTTATCATGACAGTAACCCGTCATCCAGTTAATAAATATGATGATTGCAACGGCTATTCGCTTCTCATTGGGAGTTCTTAATGTCCTCTCTATGAACGATCATTGCCAATGGTGCATCAACGTGTCTGATGTCACCAGTTCGATCTGGTGTAAAAAACGTGGCAGAAGGGTTTCGAGTACGGCTGATTCTGCTTCACTGGATGAGCCGGCAACGGCATCAGTCACAACAAGCGTACGGTACCCATGATCTACAGATGCCAGCGTACTGGCCAATACACAGTAATTGATTTTTACGCCTGAAAATATCAAGGTGCTGGGTTGCTGCTGGTTCAACATTGCCAGGAATGTAGGGCTTTCAAAAATCGAATAGGTGTTCTTGTCAATGATACGCTCAGGTGCTGCCAGGCTATGGAAAGGCTCAACCAGATCATACTGGTCGGGAGGTATGCGGCCAAAATTGTCTGTCAGCCATTGATGATAATGCCGTTGCCATTGTGTGGCAGGTGTATCTATTGGTTTAGGCGCTATAAAACGGGTAAATACGGTATCCTGTGTCCTGTGGTGTGTAATTTTAGCGATAACCGGAATGATTGCTTGCAGGCCATCACAATAAAAAATACCGGGTTCATTAAATAGTTTTTGCATGTCTATGACAATATGCAAAGCATGATTATCGATTGGACCGTAGGGGAGCGAGTCAGTTGTCATGGGCTCTGCGTCTTGATCTGATAACTATAAAGGAGATTTTGACAATTGTTTCAGATAATAATGAAAAGGAAAATTCTTTTGGGATTATATACCCCACTGACGCTTACCCTTAAAAAATAGACGCAGATAGACAGCTTTCTTGATTTTGTTTTTTTTGGCGGCCCGGAAGGGGCTGCCACAATACAGTGAAAGCCTTTGTCAGTCAGGTATCGGTATAGCCAATATTAGATGGCTGTTAATTCAGTCTTCCGATTGATTATCAGTCATTGACTAATTTTGATAATGTTGGATCAATCGACAATAGTAGATGGGCAGTTTCAGAGTCAGGCCGAAGCAGTTCAAAGTCATAGTCTTCAAAGCCTGGCGCGACAGAACATCCAATCAGAACCGTATCTTCAAAAGGCTCAGCGGCCTGCCAGGTGCCCGCGGGAATTCCATGGCAAAAACAACCGGTTTCTTTGGAGAGTGTAATGACTGTTGGTGGTTTTATGGTGCTATCCCAGCAATAAAGCTTAACACCGGTGCCCTGGTAGAGGCTCCAGATTTCATCGGAACATAACCTGTGGAACCGGCTGACTTCTCCGGGATTCAGCGTGTAGTAAATGTGGCTGAGCGCCGTACGGGATTGCTCACCGGACACGGTGACCATGCGTTCAGACCGGAACACCTGCCTGAATCGACCGCCTTCTGGAATGGTCAGGAAATCCCTGAATGTCATGTATCTATCTCGGTTTTGAAATTGTACAGCTGGGCACATACATAGATTGTTTATCCATAACGTTCAGGTACCGTATTGTTGTGGATTTTTATACGGAACGGGTAAAACCGCCATCGACTCTTATATTTTGACCGGTGATATAGGCTGCGCCATCCGAAGCCAGAAAGGCAATAAGATCAGAGATCTCGGCCATGGTACCGTAGCGTTTCATCGGGATTCTATTTAGATAAGTATCCTTGGCGGGCAGGCTGTCAATAAAGCCCGGTAAAATGTTATTCATCCGGATATTCTCTGCGGCGTATTTATCAGCATAGAGCTTTGTAAATACTGAGAGCCCGGCGCGAAGTACGCCTGAGGTAGGGAAATCGGGTTCGGGTTCAAACGTGGCGAATGTTGAGATATTGATAATTACACCTGATTGCTGCCGTAGCATGACCGGTGTTACCAACCGGGCTGAACGCACGACATTGAGAAAGTAGACGTCCATACCCTGATGCCACTGTGCATCGGACAGCTCAAGGACTGGGCCCTTGGGGCCATGGCCTGCACTGTTTACGAGAACATCAATCCGCCCCCACTCGCTGAGGGTCATATCAACCAGTTGCTGGAGATCGTCGTTGGACTGGTTGGAACCGGTAATCCCAATGCCACCCAAGGTTAACGCCAGTGTTTCACCTTTACCTGATGAGGACAGGATCGCAATATGATAACCCTCTTCTGCGAGCTTACGTGCAGCGTCGGCGCCCATACCACTGCCGCCTGCAGTGATAACAGCGACTTTTTCTCTGAGCATTGCCCTCTCCTACTGCGTGTAGAGTTGAAAGATGACGCGCCGTATACCAGGCAACACTGGCATGGGGAGAACTAGAGCCAAGCCTGGCAAATGAAATGACATAGAAGAGGATAGTCAAAAGCATCAATAAATCAGTAAAGTACGTTTTGTTTGATGCATTAGTGAAGATAAGGGGGTACTCGTATGGCGCTTAGCTTTTTTAGCAAGGCGTTTTCTAAAAAGGCAGATTGGGTACATTAAGTTAACGATGTTAATTTTGTTCAACCTTTCGTCAGTGAATAAAACAAATCAAAAGAAAAAACATACAGCCTGCATAGAAAACCCCATTGCCTGATCCTGTACACTAAAACGAATCTCAAAAGCGGACATAACGATGAATAAAACAATGACAGCAACAATGCTTGCGGCTTCCCTGGTGATTCTGGCTGGCTGTGCAACCCCGAGTGCCGTCCATCTCAACGATGGCACCAGGATCGACGCAGTGGATGCCCCGTCCTACGATGAGGATACCGGTTTCTACACGGTTGAGACGGTGGATGGCAAGAAGCGCCAAATCAACAAGTCAGTCATCCACACCATCGAACCTCTGGACTAACAGGGATTACCCAATAAACGAACCGATGTTGTTTATTGGGTTTCCATTTCTATCGTTTCGATGCAGGGATATAGAAAGTCAATCAATGCTTGACGGCTAGCGGACGCGATTTCGTTGACGTGACAAGGCAGAAAAGAATGCGCTGATAAGCAGTAGTGCGCCACAGCCTATGAATAGCCCCCCCATCCAAACGCCGGTTTTATTATCAAATGTCCATTCGTCTCTGATTTCGATGTAAGAACGTACATTCTGGTTGCTAAGACTTAAGGCAAATACGGTGTGATAAACCTGATCATCAAATAATGGGGAGCGGGTGTGATGATTGTCGTAAAGAACGGTGACCGTTTGATTGCCTGCATCATTCAGTGTGGCATGGACGTGTTCCAATGCGCCTGCTTTAGAAGGGTACTGGAAGTCCTTTTCGATACCGTTCAATCCAAATCTGAGTGTATCGCTGCCGCCCCGTGAACTGCGCATGATCTTGATGTAACGCAAGCTACCTTCAGCCTGCTCAAGATCCTGGTGATCAGGTATTCCATTTCCCCCAATCAGGAAGAGTATAAAGCCTCCCATGGTCAGTGAGATCATACCAAAAATCATGAACAGTTTTGATGTGTCGTTAGCAGCCATTTATTGAACCAGTTCCCTCTGCGTCATCCTACAGATCAGTATATGAAATTTGATCAGGTTATTCTTGTTTCTTGTATCACGATAAGAGTCGTCTGTTTCACGGTATCCATCGAGCCGTTAGCGATAATCGAATAGCGATTCAGGTTGGCGGGACTGTAGCGTGCAAATACATCTGAATACAGCTTATCGAAGAAACATCAACAAAGGCGCCTTAACCGGCGCGAGCACCATTCGGCACCGGGTTTTCAGGCATGGCAAGGCAAGGCGTGATGCCGTCGGCATAACCGATATCAAACAACATACCCTGGGAAAGTTCCCCGGCCATTTTCCTTTCGGGCAGATTCACAACAAACAGGGCCTGTTTTCCCTCGATCTCGTATGGGTTCTCCCGTTCTTGCCGAATGCCAGCCAGTATTGAACGTGTATGGTCGCCAAAATCCACCGTCAGTTTCATGAGTTTGTTGGATTTTTCCACTTCATTGACGGAGATGATGGTACCAACGCGAATATCAAGTTTTTCGAAGTCATCGAAAGTGACGGTTTCTTTTATGGGGGAAGGTTTCATCGGTATATGTCTCACTACAGGTTAGGGTGACGGATGGAATAGTCTCAGGTTCAATATCAGGACTGTGTCAAAGGAGATAGCAACCTGACTATTTTGAGCAGTATTTGAGAGGATTTGGTCGGAAAAAGCCAGCCCTCAGGAATAACTGATTGCACGTTTTCTCAAGAATGCCATCCGTAATACTGGTTTTCCTGAAGGGCGTTTTTGCAGAAATTTCCTCTGCTCTGATATTGATTTGATGCGAATTAGTTGAGCTACAGATTGGTTATGTTAGCTCCAGTGCTGGCTGTCTATGAGCTGAGGTACAGAAAAATGTAAATACTGCTGTTCTCGTTTTCGTTAATGGCTGGTATTGTAGCTAATATTTTTAAGGCTTATGAGAATAAAAGGGCTGAATCAGTGAGTCAGCCCAGATGAGAAAATACCGTTAATTAACAGAAGGTGGTCTGGTGTGAAGTGCAATCATTTTGTGCGAAAGGATACTCTTGAGAGCATCCTGACAATCTGATCGTATAATGATTGTGGCGTATCCCCATCTACTTTAGACATTATGTGTCTTTCGGTTTTATATAAACCGAAAGCGACCAGGGTTGAGATAGACAGAAAGAGTAAGCATAAAACGATAGTCAGTAACCAATGGTTGTAATCTATGGCCCAGGTAATAAGCGGTGCTCTCAGGAATCCATTAACCAGGAATAGAGGCATTGATATTGTGCCAAAAAATAAGAGTGTTCTTTTAATGGTTTTCGTGTTTTTGATAGGGTCTGATAAATAAATCAATGCAGCCAGTATAAGAATAAGAAAGCTTATGTGGGTAGCATGCCAAACGATTTCATAAATATTGCCGAGGACGAACAGGACAAGTGCTGACAGGATTAATAGTTTGGGGATTTTTATCTTCCTGTTATCCCTGCTGGCCAGATAGATCCCCAAACATAACTCAGGAAGGTGACCGACCACTGTAAAATATATGTTTAGCCCACCAATAATGCCCCCAGTCAGCATGGCGACCAACAGGCTGGTTACCGCTATGGATGGTAGTACCCAGCTGCCACAGGAGACGTGCAGGTAACGAAGAAGGGGGAATATGATGTAAAACTGAAAAATGAAAGGGATAAACCACCAGGGGCCGACGGGAGAAAAATAGTGGTCCGGAAAGACATTGGATAGAAAGGATAGCTTCAATAGTAGAGGGGTAAGCTTTAAATATAAAAGCTCTACTGGACCTAATAAGCCGTAGTCACCAGTAATCCATCCAACGATAATGAGCCATGCGAGTATAGCTAAAAGAAAAGCAGGATAAATTTTCATTATCCTTTGCCAAATAAACGGCCAGTAGTCAGGTTTTTTTGATGAATATTTTTTGGTTAAGCCGTATGCGCTTAGGAAGATGAAAATTTGTACGCCAAAATGGCCGAAAAATGAGAGGGAAGTACGGACAATATTCTCTGGCTCAGAATAGGCAAGATGAAGAAAGTCAAAAAAACGATCAGGATAAAAGCTAAACTCATTCTCCCTTGGTTTGGGGAATAAATGCATAAAGTTATGCGACGCTATCATCAAGATGGCTATGCCTTTATATAAGCTGGAATCTATTTTGTCTAGCGCTCTCCAGTGCATGTTTTTATTCTCATTTGATAGCTGCAAACGTCTGCTTTTAATGTTGCGAAATTAAGTGCTGCATCAGCTAATGTTGATTGTAGAGTGAGACTTGCAATTGCTTGTCCATAAAGAAATTGTTTTTAGCTTCGTAAACCATTAGTTGTCTATGTTTTATTGGTTTTCAGTAATGTGTATAGCTATTTATTTTACTATTAAACTAAGGTAGCACTGTCCTGGTAGAATTAAAAGTTACTCATGTGAATAGCATGTCAGCAGAGTCGATATTGGAGGTTTGAATTCCAGAATTGTAGTTCAAATTTAAGTTAGGTTTGTCTCAGTTGTTTTCGTATGGTTTTAATGATTACGTTCAAGTAACCATTCGCCAATTTTTGGAAAGATTTCGTTTTTCGCCGCACGTCCTCGTATCAGCTGTCCGTGATTATAATCTTTACTGAAACCCGTGCCCTGTGAGCACACCAGCCATGACTTATCGGTGGCGCCGAAGTGTTCATAAATCTTATGGCAGCCGGATACTCAAAGTTCTCCGCTTACTGGATGGCTTACTGTGACCATGGCCACCCCATTCCAGTAACCAGCAGTCAAACCCAAAAGACGAGAGGTACAAGGCAAGATCGCGCACGGCTTCTGCATTGGAAATGGAGCCGTGCGTCACGATGACGAGAACACCTGTTGTTTTTGAATTGAGTAAACGATGAAGAACAATCTCACCACCGTTTTTCATTTTTACTGTGTGTAGTTGTTCTTGCATGAAGGTTTGCGTATGGGGGCGGGGTTGGGGTACTTCAATGGTGGTTTGGAGACTCTGGCAAACCGACTTTTACAAATCACAAAAGGCATCCAAATGGATACCTTATCAACGGCATGCCAGAACTTAGTCAGATAACCACTCTGCCGTTTCAGACCACGCCTGCTTATTCATGCTTTTCTTGAAGAAGCCGAAGTGATCAATGCCTTTCATCTGGTAATCCTTTGGCTGAAGGATTTTCACGTCACTGTCCGCATTTTTAAACAACGCTTCCAGCTTATGGACTGCGGGAGGCGGCGCAAACCGTCTATCGTCTGCCATGCCGTAAAAGCGCATTTTTCCGTTATAGCCGTGGAATCCATCACGCAACGGTCGTCCTTCCGGATCAGCGATATACGCTTTCTTACGACCAAAGCGACTCCAGTCCCGCGCGACATGGTGGGGAAGGTGTTCCGCGCCCAGCACCCATTTGGGCAAACCACCGGTGAGGGTATAAAACAGTGGCAGTACACCAAAGAAAAACGCGACGGTTAAAGGCCGGTCTTTCAGCGGCCAGTTCTTCCAGTAAATATGTTGCGAGGCAATGCACAGGAAATCGGAATAGCGGTTGTTATCCGGCAGTACGCCCAGCAGCTGACCACCAATTGAATGCCCAATGCCTTTCACTTTCAGCTGGGGATGACGCTGCATAAAGCTTGTCAGCATTGCATCCATATCCCGCTGCCCCCAGTGGAGCATGGTGGGTGCCGGAGAATCACTGCGAGCTTTTTTACTCTCGCCGATACCCCGAAATTCATAGGTCAGTACCGTAAAACCCTGCTCGCATAAAAACTCCGCATAGGCCTGGTAATACTTACGCACGACACCCGTCGCACCGTTGATCATCAATCCGATGCCGTTGGCGTTTTCAGGCAGAAACTCTGTACCAGCAAGGTGATACCCGTCATCCGTTTCGATCGTTATATTTTTTATATTCATAGGTACTGCTGTTGTTGATCTACATCTGGAGCGGTTAGGGTGAATGGCTTGGCTCTTTGAGTCAACAGGAAGCAGGGGCGCTATTACTCATCGGTCGCTTGATCCGTTAAGTGCTCAAGGCATGATTTTGTATCGAAGTGACGTATAACAACCCACAAACTGATGGGTTTTAACCGTTAGCAAAAAGCGTGGAAAGGCGGTCTGACGTGATCGGGAATATTCTTTACTGCGATGGATGGGGCTAATGCAAAAATGAAAGCTCGCGAACTACAAAGCCCGCGAGCCTTTCAACCGTGACAGGAGCGGCAATTCAGGCAGCAATCTCCGTAAACCACAACGCATCCTGAAAATTGCCTTTAATCACAAGGTCCCCTTTGCCCATGGCGGAGAACGTATCCAGCTCTTCCTTAGATAGCATGACTTTCAGCGCGGTATCTTTGTCCGACCATATCAACTCCACTGTCGCATTTTTGCTTCCGCCGGGATGGAAGAAAACCATGTTGCGTCGAAAGATATACGTGTGGTTGTGCTTGCCATCGGCCGTGCGGATCACAACCGTCCGGTTGATATAGCGAATCTTTTTCCGAAACGTTTTATTAAATAAAGCGCTGCCCAGCAGTTTGAAGCCAAGGGCGATTAACAGCAGTGTCATCTTCATGGCAATGTCCTTCCGCTACATCCAGGGTTTGAGATTCTCAATGGAAATCTCGCCTGCTTTGACTAACGGAATGACCTCTGCAAGGTCCCTCACAAACGTATCGACGACGTCATCCGTCACCGGGTCCAGCACGATTTTGAGTGCCGGCGGCTGAAAGGAGGGCAGGCAATAGGACTGACGCTCAAACAGGCCGCCCATCACTGCAAATAAATCCAGCCCTTTCTCCAGACGAATCGTCATCGTGCAAAGGTCTGAGGGGAAGCATTCCACGCCGTCGATGGCACTGATTTTTTCGAGGTAGCGTTGTTTCACTTCCATCGAACGCTTGGCCAATGCCAGGTAACCTTCTTCACCCAGGAACTTCATTACCGCCCAGGCCGAGGCAATGGGGCCTGCAGAGGTTGTGCCGGTAATGGCTTCGGTGGAATACAAACCGTCCGGCCAGTCACTGGCGGAACAACAATAATATTGCTCCCATTCTTTGTTGCGGAAGGTGATAGAGGATAATGGCTTTGCACTGTAGCCGTGCTTATGGAGATCCGCCGAGATTGAACGTACCCCCGGCACCCTGAAATCCCAGACCGGTAGTGCCTGTCCCAGCTTTTCGACAAACGGCGATTGAAACCCGCCGAGGCAACCATCTACATGCATCCACACATTGTGTTTTTCTGCGAGCGCGCCCAGTGCGGGAATGTCATCAAACAAGCCGTAAGGCCAGCAGGGCGCTGAACCGGCGATAAGAATCGTGTTCCTGTTAATAGCTTTTTCCATGGCGACCACATCGGCGCGATAATCGTCACCCAGGGGAATACGCTTGATCTCAATACTGGCGTATTTACACCACTTGGAAAATGCCGTGTGGATGGAGTAGGGGACAACGATGTTGGGCTTGAGAATCCCTTTTTCCTGTTGGCCCCATTCCTTGGCGGCGGCAATGGCCGAGTACAGACTTTCGGAGCCGCCGGAGGTGAACCTGACCCGGGCATCCTGTGGAAACCGCAGCATCTCCTTGACCATCTGCTTCACTTCCAGGCCCATCTGCGTGCAGCCGGGCAGGAGTTCTTTGTAGAGGTAATTCCGCCTTAAAAACATCCGGTTGGCATCTTTGGCGATCTCGGCGGCTTCCAGGTGCGACATCAGGGTGGTCGATTGGATGGTGTTGTGGGAATAGATGTCTGTGACATCCATGGCATCGAAATCCGACAGCCGTTGCATGACGTCTTCTTTCGTTGCCCCTTTGTCGGGAAAGACCTTGCCTTCAAACGCGAGGTCTTGTTCGCCACCGAAATAACCCATACCACCCTCCTTATACTTATCTCCCTGGATTGTAGGGGGTATGGATGGATCAAAAACTGATCGAAATCAGTAAATAGTACTATGGTACATATTGCTGTTTTAAAGAAATGAAACAATGGTTTGTATACAGTGATAAACGAACAGGGTTCACTTTTGATTCTCTGAAAGAAGAAGTGATGCGTGTACTGAATGACTACGGTATCAAATATAAGATTAATTTTGTCTGATTACTTATCAGGCAAATGAAAGTGGTGTTTTGGATTCACCCCCCTTCCTACCGTTCCGCTACCTCTGGTACTTCGCCTTTTTATCAAGGCGTTTCTCTTCTTTCATCTGCATCTTATTCTTAAAATCCCTCTTCATCGTTTCCGTTGCCTTCTCTACCTCAAGCCATTTTTTTTCGCTTAGTCGGCGAACCGCTTCTTCTGCCCACTCGATCCATGGAAACTCATTACGTTGATATTCTATTTGGTGCTTCATCTCCATATGATTTAAAAGATTCAGGTAACTTTTTGGCTCTATCAAAAAATCGCACTTCAGACAGCGCAAAAAGTCACCGAAATTGATGTGCTTTACTGTGCATTCTCCAGAATCGTGCCATTCGGCTTTAAACTTACTGACAGACCTCCAAGCATTGGTATGTTTTTCCTTCTTGGCCTTATGACTTAAAGCTCCCATATGAATAATAACTTCATTCCACCCCTTGACAACGAATGAGCAATTCTCATCCAGGCAGGCATAGCGAGTCCCGCGCCCTTTTTTTTTCTTTTGAACAGCAACATTGCCCTGCACCGAAATACTACCTCCCGTCGCCTGACCTGAAAGCCCCCCATCATCCGCTACGCACGGTAGAAGCTGAGGCTGATTGACGCTGGTATTTCCCTCTTCTTTGCGCCGGGCGCCAGACGTCACCCCCGCCGCCGACGCATTACCTGAAGCTACATCGGGATCTGGCTGAACTGCAACGGGATTCTGGGGCATTTTCTTAACCCCGGCAGTCAAACTCTCTTTCTGGTCACGAGATTGGCTATTTTGATCCTGGCTATACAATGCTCTCATGTAGGGGGAACTTGCATTTTTTTGCAACTTCTTCTCCATCGATGCCTTAAATGCCCTCCTGAACGTTTCCATTTCAGCATCCCTCGCCGTCTCGACCTTAACCCAGTGTTTATTGCTCAGACGTTCAGACGCCTTGTTGGCATATTCGCACACGTCAAGATCTTTCTTTTCTGCAATATTTTCTCTATGCACCTTTATCACATGTGTTGACAATTTCCCGTAACCGCCTGGCGTAAATATGCAGTCACATAGCAGACAGCCAACAAAATCGCCAAATTTTATTGATTTCACACTGTGTCGACCTGACTTAATCCAATCTGCCTTATACCTGCTAATATCCATCCAACCATATTCTTTTGATTGGCTGCTTAGTTCAGGGTGTTCACTTTCCATATGGGCACAGGCATGCTGCCAACCTGCGATAACCTTCTGGCATTTTTCATACAGGCACCCGTACTTCTTTTTTCCTTTTTTCCCAAAAGTTGACTGGTTGCATGAACTTGGCAGTTCCTTTTTCTTCTCAGGTTTACCCTCCAGCGAACCTGAAGTCATGCTTGACACTCTGTTTGGGCGATATCGTGTCGCAGGCACTTTTGGGCGCGCCCCAGCCGGAGAAGGTATTGCCTGAACCGACGCTAAAGCCCCAGCAGATTCGGAAGAGGCAGTGCTCACCTTTCGAAAAACACCCGTCTGAAATCCTGTGTTCTCCGCATTATCCTGACTTGTTGGCGTGCCACCCTTCTGCTCTTTACTGATTTCAGAAACAGTTTTCGACCCCGTCTTTGTTGATCCTTCCATTCGCCCTACTTTGATGTACCAATTTGCTTCATGGTGATTCAGACCAACCAGGACATCAAAAATTCCGAAGATGGATGTTCTATAACTGCTTTTGTTATTCCCGGAACCCGCTATGACAGGATAGTTTTCACTCCTCACCGCCGCAGGCGGGACAGCCGGACAAAAATTCCCTGTAATGCCTGTTATGAGCAATAGCCTGTTTTGAGTGGCGCTTTCTTTGAGAGTGAGAAAGCGCTGCGGGGGTTCAACGCTGCTTGGTATTTGTCCTTTGGCATACCCACAACAAAAACCATCAGCGACGAGGGTCAGTATTTCTTAGAAAACCCCATTATCGTTGCGAACATTCCCACCGTTCATCAGCCCATACAACCGCATGGAAAAACCGATGCCCTGAATGGCATCCCAGTGTTCAACCAGCTGCCCGTTAGCCACCTTCCAGGTATCGATAATATTCATGCCCTGCGAGTCATCCCCCCGGTGTTTGGCTTTCATCGTCGCGTGGGAATGTAAAATCACGGAGTCGCCATCGACATAAACGTGCTTCACCTCGTAGCTGAACTCGGGCGCCATTTTGGTCAGGTCACTCATGGTTTTCAGGATGCCTTCAATCCCATCGGCAATATTGCGATTGTGCTGTTTGTAGGCGCTGCCTGCATACCGACGTTTGATTTCATCGAAGTTATGGTCGTTCATCATCAGCTGTACGAACCCGATGACGGCCTCGACATTCTGCCTGTCCTCAACACTCCAATGAGACTTTGCCAGGGGTTCCAGGTTTATTGTTGGTTGTGGCATCTTCCTGCTCCTTTGACGTCAACTCGTGCGACTCAGTAGTTACTCGGCGATAACTTACTTGTATAATGCAAGTAAATATCATTAATTGCAAATTGCAAGTAAACTAATTTGCGAGCACAGAGAGAAGAGAGACAGAACATGCCACGGCGTTCAGACTGCCCCATCGCCAATGTACTGGATTGTGTCGGCGACAAATGGAGCTTACTGATCCTTCGGGATCTCCTGTTTTTTGGTAAACAGTCCTTTTCCGCACTGCAAAACTCGGATGAGCGGATGGCGACGAACATCCTGTCGAGCCGCCTGGAAAAGCTGGAGAACGACGGCTTGATTACCAGGCAGGCCGACCCCGGTGACAAGCGGAAAAAGGTCTATACGCTCACGCAAGCCGGCAAAGATATGTTGCCGATCATGCTGGAGATGATTGCCTGGAGCAGCCAATACGACCCGGACACCAATGCGCCCCGGCCACTGGTCAAACGGATCAAAACGGACCGTGAAAACCTGATCCGGGATTTGCTGAATCGAGTGGAAGGCTAACGGCTAAGCTAGGGCGCCGAAGGTGCCCCGGCGTGATGCACGGGATAGATGCCAAATAAGAGATGTGATATGTATTAATGTTCAGATTAAGTATTTTAATTATTGCTAACTTCTTGTTGTAACTTTCTTAGGTTTAGTCGGGTTATTTCATCTTGAATTGGTTGTATTTCAGTGTGCCACTTTTTAAATCCATATCCCATGGTGAAAGTACCTATCGAAATCATAATTGATATAGCAATTATGAAGAAATCTTTGTCGCTCTTAGCTATTTCGAGTTTTTGCTTGAGTACTTGGTACCTAGTCTCTTGTGGTACTGTTCGATTTTTGGCGGATTTTAAAGTTTCGTATTCTACAACGATATCGAAAATCAATTCATTGGTTGATTTATTCAGGTACAGTATGGTGCCTGTTCCGAAAATAAATAGTAATAAACCGAACAAAGCATAAAATTTATATATGTTGTCCGTTGGCAAAGGAATACGGTTATTCATAAGGTAATTATTGATATAGTTTTATTTATAAGATGCTGGATGAGTAATATTTAGAGTTTTGTTGCTACAACAGTACCTTTTGAATTGGCCGCTGTAGTTGTAAAGTAACCGGTGAGTTGATTGTCATCTCTATTTAATTCCAGGGTGAAGTCTCCTACTGACTTTCTTTTAGTGCCATGAACCTTGAAGACTAACTGCATAGAGTTGTCAGTAATTGCTCCCTGAAGCTCAATAGGGTCATGCTGGGATGATGGCAGATCATTTCCATTTTCTGCCCATTTTTCTCCATTACCAATAATTCGGTTGGCTTCTTGGTTAAGATAAATGAGATATGTAACTTGAAGTCCTTTGTAGGGATTGAAGCTACTTTCTTGAATAGTTATTTCAAAATTCCACTTTCCAGCCACTTGATTATGGTTGTTGTTTTTAAAATAATCATAAATAGCAATAGCGCCTGAGAAAAAACCTACTAAGGTAATGATCGCGCCGATAATGTGTTTTTGTTTCTTCATTATTTATTATTGTTTAATACTGGAGTGAGTAAAAAGACGGGGATGTTATAACGGTTAGTTGCTAGACTTTTTCGGTTTTTTCAGTTTTATGTTCTGAAATCAATTTTTTGATTTTTTCATCAATTATTTTTTGTTGTGCTTCCCATATTTGTGGTGCTGCATAGCCAGCAAGTATAGATAGAGCGACTATTTTTGCTAAGGTAGATGGATTCTCTTGGATTGAACCCACAAAATATAAGCCAACTACTAATCCTAAAATTCCTCCTAGAATCAGGCGAAGACCAAGCTAGGCTCCTCGAATTTCTTGTAACTCTTTGGAAGCTTTCTTCATCTCACCCTCATTTGTAGGAGGGCCACTTAAATCTATTGTTCTAGTAATTGTGTGTGCAAAGCTTCCCAAAACTGCTCCTGTAGAACAAAAAATGAGAAGCAAGGTTGTGTAACCAAATATTTCAATCATATTTATTCTTTATTTCCTATATATTCTTGTTGTGCTTATCTGTACAACAACCATTTATTATTCGGACATGTTTCCTTGCCAGTCTTATAGGCATGACAGCCTCCGTTTTATTGGTTTGGTTATGCACTAAAACGGAGGGGGACAGCGTTCCTATAATTTACTTGCTGGATGTGTTTATTTTCTCTGTGCCAATTTGAATAAGCGGCTGCTTTTTTGGTCGGCTTGTACTTTTTTTGCAAATGTTTTGAGAATCATTTTTCCAGGTGATAAAGCTTGGAATAAGGTTGAGATTTGCAATAAAGCTAAACAGCCAATGAATGAATAACTTAGACCCCGAATTGTTAATATATGATTATATTTTAAGTTTAGGGACTTTAATATTGGGGCCGTAATTTCGAATATTAAAGTACCTCCAATTATCAAGATTGAGTAAATGATAGGTTGAATAAGCGTTTTAGTTCTTTCAAGTTCTAATGTTTTGCTTTCAATGCTACCTTTTCCGAAGATTGTGCTAAATGACTCTGGGCTGAATATTGCTAACCAAATACCCATAACACCAAATATAAATGAAGCTATATCCCTAATAGATTCATAGATGTCACTTTGATCAGAATATTTAATATTTCTTCCAAAGTAAAATAATAATATCATGATACTGATAAAAATAATAAATTTGATTGTTTTGAATGGCACAGTATCACCTTAGGTTAAAACTCTAAATATTCTTTTGCTCTTAGAGTTAAGTGCTTTGAGTAGAGATTGTCCATTTACTAACTCATCATTATCCCTTTTTATGTCAACATCGACATTATCTTTGGCTGTTGAATGACTTAACCAATATACAGTGCCAGAAATGTTAAAGCCAACATCATCCCATTTTGTTTCGTTGTTATCATCCCATTCTTGGATCATTTCTTCTAATTGATCATTTGTTGGTTTGAAATTTAACTCGTATTTAACTTTGATGTCAGTATCTTCTGGTGTTACGTCGTTTAATTTGAATCCATCAAAAAGCCTCTTCAATAGGTTGCTTTCATGTGATTCTTTAATCGATAGTTTGTTTTTTCTAATTATTTTTGTGATTTTGCTAGAGTGTTGTCTAATGTACTCAAGCTGGCCAGGCTTGCTAAAGACTTTGTCGTTGAATCTTGAGTTTAATTGTTGTACTTGGTCAGTTTTTTTATCTCTATAGCCTACTATTTCATTGTGTTCATCTTCTGCTTCTTCATCAATCACTACATAGGATGAGAACTTTGCCATAAATTCATTAAGATATTTATGGAAGTTTTTATGCCCATTTTTGCTATGATGAAATCGAACGGTTGCTAAAAGATTACGGTCTGGGATTACCCAAAAATATGTAGCATATCCAGGTATACTATTTTTTCCAAATTTCTTAAATGTGAACTGTGTGTTCCCTTTAGTACTATTGGCGGAGATTGCAGCAACGGCATTGCTTTGTGTTGTGGGTATTTGATTCCACATTGTAATCAAATACTCTGTACCAAATTTATCAATATCTAGACAGTATGACTTTTCTAGGTCATCACCATCCTTAACCTCATAAGTAGCTCTTTCAACTAAAGTCAGTCCATCACTCCAACTTTTTATGTCTTCTAAAATTGTTGATAACAATCCAAATTCAGGGTTTTTATTTCCATACTTATAATAACCACAAGCTGTGATTTCATAAAAGCAAATTTTTGCTTCTTCCATAATTTTTAAAGCTCCAAATGTTGAAGGGCTTATTTGGCTATAATCTAGTAATAAGCGGTGAGAGAACAGGTGCGATATTTAAGCGAATGCGAAGCGGCCACATGTTCATGAGACCTACTTAATTTCTTGGTTAGAGAGCCCATAAAATGCTTCTATAAATTCATTGCTAGGCATACCAAGAACAAATGGTGTTATATGAATTGTTTTTGCTTTATGGTCTATGCTGTTGACGAAAGCAATACCTGCAAACTCACTATGTCCTGCGCTTGGTCTAAAATAACAAAATGCTGTAGTTGTAGTAATCCAACGCCTATCAATAAAAGCGATTATTTTGTAATCACCGATTTTTGTATACACATGAGGTGCTTTAGAAAAATTACCATTGAACATAGGCTTGTAGTCGATGGCATGTTTTGGCATCCGAATGTTCTTTGTCCTAAAACGATGCTCAAAACTAACGTACATTCCCTTCATATTTTCCAGAGAAAGCATTGCATCTTGTATAGGAACAGCCTTAATTTCAATCAAGCTCAATAGTTTGCTAAAATCGCTCATTAAACTGTTTAGTTCCCAACCAAGCTCATATAAAGCCGTAATGGGACCAAACTGGGATAAATCCAAAGACCTCCCATACCTGGCACACAGTAAAGAAAGTCTTGGGACATTAATGTAGTGCATTTGGTGTAGTTTAGTGTCCCAAGTGGGAGTTGTGGCTAAATTGCTAGTTACCCAAGACTCATGTTTCTTCTTGATATCTGACAATTTTTCGATGGGATAGCTAAGTGGATCATCATCAATGATTTTGTGATGTTCAAGGCAAAGGAGAAGCAGATTTTGCTCACGATTACGTTCTTCCTGAGTTAATTCGGATTTACCTCTTGGTCCATCCTCTTTCTCTGCGACAATATGTGCGACCTCTCCGGTTAGATGAGTAACATACTCACTTTCACCAACACGGAGTAAATCTTCTCTACAAATAGAACATTTGCCAGCTGCTCGTGACCAAATCACGCGCTTAATTTTTTCTGATACAGCCAAATTATACTCCTAGGCTCCCTAATAGAGGTTTATGCGAGCCGAGTTGGCATAAAATATTTTATACCCTTAGCCTGAAGCGAGAAGTTGCTGGTGCTTTTGGCTTAAAGTCAGGCTTTGCCATTTTCAATAGGTTTGAGTCGTTTAATGTTTTGAGATAACTATGGTGCTTTGGTGTCACTTTTTTACCCATTTTGTCAGAGAGGGTGCTCATCATTTTCCAACGCTGATTAAATGTATCAATGCTTTCATCATATAAAATACGAAGTAACTCGTGAGTGAATTCACTATCTTCATTTTTATGAAGTTCTTTTGCTATATCTGAGGCTATATTATGAATAGTGATAACTACTTCATCATCCGTATCTTTGTTATGCATTTCATTTGTAGCAAGCCAAAAATACCATTGATATAGATCATTAAGCTTAAGAAATAACTCATACTCAGCCTTATTTATTGCTTTTGCTTCCTCTGACTTGGATTTTATTTTTTCATTCACCAACGCACCAATTATGGCTAAAAGCAAACCGCTTAAAAAACCAAGCCCGATACTCAGAATGTTCATCTTTATCCTTAGGGATAATGACTGGACCATCCGTCGTGAAGACGATAGGCAGGAGTCATTTGTTAACTTCGCGTTTATGATTTTCGTACTGTATGAGAATACGGGAATAAAATTCTTGATGCCTCTCCCAAATCTATATTACATGTGATACTAAAGTGGCTTTTAGGTATCATCATCTCATCGGATAGTAATTCTATAAAGTCACGATATCTCATAGACTGATACAAAATGCCTCCATCATCGCCAAAAGGTTGACTTACTTCTTCACCCCTCAGAATATTATCACTTTCAAAATAAATTTCTTTTATTTTTATTTCTTCGTGTTCATTTTTATCTGCTCTAATTTCAATAGCTACATCTGTAATAGGTTTGCCTGGGATGATGTAAAATCTATTACTATATGGAAGAAGTGTTTCAGATATAAAATTGAATGCTGGTGCTAACTCATCAAATCTTTGTAATTCAAATACACTATTAAATCTCGATGTTTTGAATGATTCCCGTATATTTCCTTTAGAGCTAAAGAAAATCTCAAACAACATACCTTCGAGAATATGGTGAACCTTTTCTTGAATGAGGCCGCGAGTTTTTGATCTGAAATTGTTAATAAATTCAATTGCCCCATCCGAACTACCACATGAAGCTTGGTATATATTACGTCCAAGAACAAATAAGGTATCCTCGTTGCATTGCTCAAGTGTTTTAACTGAAAGCCCTCTTGCTGCTGGGTTTTGTGTATACCAATTATGACTTTTTAAATCAGAAATTACACTATGACCTACTGTGGTTGGATCAATTATGAATAGTTCGTCAGAGATCGATTTCTCGTCGTATTTTTCTATTCTTTGGCCAAGGCTTAAGTTGAAAAAGAAATCTCCTGTTAAAGAGGTGTGCTCCCAAGATGTTTGTCTACCTATTGTTAATAATGATAGAGAATTTCTTACTCTCTTAAAAAGATCTTCAATAGTAATGTCTGCTTTGGAAATATGCTTCAATAAAGATTCAGTGTATGCGCCATTTCTCCCTTTACCATCACTGGCTGTTTCGCCCGGGGATGTGGAAAAAGCAATGATTGTGCCCTTAGGTGCAAAAATTGGAGCTAGGCCTTGCACGGCTATATCTCTATTCCAAGCTCGTACATAGGGATTGTTTCTGCATGCATCTAATATGATTATGTTAGTTTTGTTGCTGCAGCTCTCCATTGTTTCAATTAGCCTATTTAACGCATAGGAGGTGTATTTTGCACTTAATTCTTCAGAGAAATCTGTATTAGTCGCTGTAATATAGTTTTCGCC
Source organism: Kistimonas ophiarachnellae (assembly GCF_057552235.1). Taxonomy (NCBI): domain Bacteria; kingdom Pseudomonadati; phylum Pseudomonadota; class Gammaproteobacteria; order Oceanospirillales; family Endozoicomonadaceae; genus Kistimonas; species Kistimonas ophiarachnellae. The sequence continues at coordinate 22,031 of NZ_BAAJPA010000021.1, forward strand.
TTCAATTTGCATTCCATGGCCTGCAAAATAGAAAAGTCCAACATCATTACTATTTAAACTATCTCTGAATGATCTAATTGATCTATCAATTTCTTCAATTTTGCAATCAGTTTTAGTAATAACTGTGAACCCTAGTTCTCTTAGTGCCTCCGAAAGATCATTAGCATCATTTGTAGGGTTTGGTAATGCAGCATTCTCGTTGTTGTAGTCTCCATTGCCAATAACGAGAGCTACCATTTTTCTGTTCATTTATACTCCATTGTTTATGGTGCTAGCAGTTGATAGAAGCTTATATGATTAGGGTTTTTATAATGTATTACCTATTTATCAACTGTAATTTATTAAAAGTCTTGCATATTAATAAGGTGTATCTTTATTTCGCTGTTTGGTTGTTTGTCAACCGATTCGCATAAAGGAATATTCATCGTTAAATGTGTGAAAATGTAATATATGCAACGGTTGCAGAAGTGTGAGATGTTTTGCATAGGCGAGCTAAGTCAAACTCTAAGAAACTAATTAACGTTAAGTTTAGTTTTCTGATGGGCTGATGATGCTAACGACGAGTATTCCTTAAACATCAGGCACGCTACCGCCCGGAGATGTAGGCAGCCTGCTGGCAGCCATAGCTTGGTTCTCGGTAGCTATATGGTCACGTTGTCGTTTATCGTGCGCGATATAACCATATTTTCCAGCGTTCGGCTATGGCACTGACGTATTACTCCTTACTTGGTCTTTTATCCTTTGGCCTCGTAGCCTCAAGCTGTTTTATCCGTAGCCGCTTTTACCGGTGAACTACACTCAGCTTCCAGATGCTCACCGGAAAACGGTAACGAGGTAGCGGTTATGGTACGGCGTGGTGTTCTGGGCCTGGCGGTGGCCTGGTTGTTGCTCTTTGCAGTGGAGGTGCTGGCGGATGCCGTCATTGTCTTTGGTTATGGGGCAACGGGGCGTGTGTTTGTTGACCGGGTGCTGAAATACCGCGATGGGCTGGACCTAGTGATCGTGGATATTGATCCGGACAAACTGGCCCAGGCGCAGGAGCGGCTGAAGGGGCGTGCGGGTGTTCATTATCTGTCGTCTATTGACGAGGTGACGGATGACCACTGGCAAGACGCCGTCTTTCTCCAGGAACTGGTGACGGAAGATGTGCCGGTCAAACAGGCCTTGCTGGCAAAGGCGGTGTTACAGCTGGAACAGCATAAGAACCCGGCGCCGGTGGCCAGCAACACCTCGTCGATTCCCGCGACCTTGCTCGCACGACAGTTGCCGGACGAACTGAAAACTCGGGTAGCCGTCAATCACCTCTACTCACCCCATAGCGCGGCAGCCGAAGTGGCGACGCTGGACGATTCACCGACCGCACAGGCAACGAAAGATGCCGTGGAAGCCTTTAACGAAAGCCTTGGCATCCGGTCTTTCCGGCTAAGTAATGACTCACTACCGATTCGTGATCAGCTCGGCCACTCCTTCAACCGGATCTGGTTTCGCCTCAAGCAGCATTTCATTGGCATGGACGAGGAAGGGGTGATCAATTACCCCATGGCCGATCTGGCGTTCATGCTGGTCTATGGGCGTCCGCTGGGTATTTTCGGCACCATGGATGTCATTGGGCTGGGCACGGCGATCCATATTCGCGATGTCTGGTTTGAGCTGGGTGGCGTGGGTTCCCGTATGCCGGCATCTATCATCGAGCGTTGGCAGGAAGGGCGGCGGTTTTACAGTGAGGAGGATCGTCCTGAGGATGTGGAGTGGCTGGCGCCACAACGCCAGGCCAACCTGGACGGCATGCAGCGTTTTGCCGAAGCCGCTTCCCTGGCAGAAGATGGCTGGCAGGAGAAAACAAAACAACTGGTGAAGGAACTGCTGGGCTCAGCACGGCATCTCAGTTCACGAGAAAAAGACAAGTCACTGCAGCAATGGTTTGAGGACGATGAACAGCTGCAGTATGCCACGTTCCTGGTGGCCGCCGTGACGTTGCAGGAATACCGCCACACCATCCTTGAAAATAAGGTGCTCTCCGTGGAAGACGCGGATGCTTTGTTGGGGATTCTTACCGGTCAGTCGTACTTCCTCAGTCGTATGGAGAAGGTCTTTCAGGAGTGATGACAGGTTGGGAGTGTGAGGAGTGCTGGGCAGGTTGGTCTATCAGGGAAGGTCGCTGTAAAAAAACCGGGCCGGTGACGGCCCGGAAACTGTGAGCAATTACTGATCCAGCTTCTGCTTCAGAATCTGGTTCACCATGCCCGGGTTGGCTTTGCCTTTGGAGGCCTTCATGATCTGGCCGACAAAGAAGCCCAGCATCTTGCCACGCTTGCTTTCCTCGGCGGCGCGGTAGTTGGCCACCTGGTCTGCACAGTTCGCCAGCACCTCGTCGATGATGGCTTCAATGGCGCCGGTATCGGTCACCTGCTTGAGGCCTTTCTTCTCGATCACGTCATCGGCGCTCTGGCCTTCACCGCTCCACAGGGCGTCAAACACCTGCTTGGCGATCTTGCCGGAGATGGTGTTGTCGCGGATGCGGGTGATCAGGCCGCCCAGCATCTCGGCGTTCACCGGGGATTCGCTGATGGTCAGGCTGTCGTTGTTCAGACGGCTGGCCAGTTCGCCCATCACCCAGTTGGCCGCCAGCTTGGCGTCGCCACCACTTTTCGCGACCTGCTCGAAGAAGTCTGCCGTGGTCCGGTCTTCCACCAAACGATTGGCGTCGTAATCATTCAGCTGGTATTCCGCCGTGAAACGGGCCTGCTTGGCCGCGGGCAGTTCCGGCATGGTCTGGCGAATACGTTCCAGGTGTTCGTCGTCGATCACCACCGGCAGCAGGTCGGGGCAGGGGAAGTAACGGTAGTCGTTGGCTTCTTCCTTGCTGCGCATGGAGCGGGTCTCGTCCTTGTCGGCGTCGTACAGTCGGGTTTCCTGCACCACGGTGCCGCCGCTTTCCAGCAGGTCGATCTGGCGCTCGATCTCATGGTTGATCGCGCGTTCTACGAACTTGAAGGAGTTGACGTTCTTGATCTCGGCGCGGGTGCCCAGCTTCTCCTGACCCTTCAGGCGCACGGAAACGTTGGCGTCGCAGCGCATGGAACCCTGGGACATGTCGCCGTCGGACACACCCAGGTAGCAGACCAGCGTATGCAGGTACTTCAGGTAAGCGACCGCTTCCTTCGCACTGCGCATGTCCGGCTCGGAGACGATTTCCAGCAGCGGGGTACCGGCACGGTTCAGGTCGATGCCGGTCATGCCCTGGAAGTCTTCGTGCAGGCTCTTGCCCGCGTCTTCTTCCAGGTGGGCATGGTGCAGACGCACGGTTTTACGACTGCCGTCTTCCAGGGTCAGTTCCACTTCACCGGCGCCGACAATCGGGTGGTCCAGCTGGGTGGTCTGGTAGCCCTTGGGCAGGTCGGGGTAGAAGTAGTTCTTCCGGTCGAAAACATTGCGCTGGTTGATCTTGGCATTGATGCCAAGGCCGAAGCGAATGCCCATATTCACGGCTTCTTCGTTCACCACCGGCAGAATGCCCGGCAGACCCAGGTCAATGGCGTTGGCCTGGGTGTTCGGCTCGGCACCAAACGCGGTGGACGAACCGGAGAAAATCTTGGACTTGGTGGCGAGCTGGACGTGTACCTCCAGCCCGATGACCGCTTCCCATTCCATGTTGTAAACCTCTTTTCAGTCCTGCCGGCGTCGGCAGGCGGTCAAAATCAATCTGTTACAGGCCGGCCGGTGCCTGGGCGTGCCAGTCGGTGGCCATCTGGAACCGGTGCGCGATGTTCAGCAGGCGGCTTTCATCAAAGTAGTTGCCGGTCAGCTGCAGGCCCACGGGCAGTCCGTCCACAAAACCCGCCGGAATGGTCATGCCGGGCAGGCCCGCCAGGTTGGTGGCGATGGTGTAGATGTCCGACAGGTACATGGCGACCGGGTCGTCGGTCTTGTCGCCGATGGGGAAGGCCGGCGCCGGGGCGGTCGGTCCCATGATCACGTCCACATCCTGGAAGGCGCGGGTGAAGTCGTCCTTGATCAGGCGGCGGATCTTCTGGGCCTTCAGGTAGTAGGCGTCGTAGTAACCGGCAGACAGCGCGTAAGTACCCACCAGGATACGGCGCTTCACTTCGCCACCGAAGCCTTCGCTGCGGCTGCGCTTGTAGAGGTCTTCCAGGTCCTGTGGATCTTCGCAGCGGTAGCCGAAGCGTACGCCGTCGAAACGGGACAGGTTGGAGGAGGCTTCCGCCGGTGCGATAACGTAATACGCCGCAACCGCCAGGTCGGAACTGGGCAGGCTGACTTCTTTGACAGTTGCGCCCAGCTTCTCGTATTCGCGCACGGCATCACGAATGATGGTTTCGACACGGCTGTCGAGACCGGCCGCGAAATACTCTTTCGGCAGACCGATGCGCAGGCCGTCCAGCGGCTTGGTTAGGTCGGCGGTGTAGTCCGGCACTTCGCGGTTGACGCAGGTGGAATCCTTCGGATCGAAACCGGCCATGACGTTCAGCATCATCGCGGCGTCTTCCGCGGTGCGGGTCATGGGGCCGGCCTGGTCCAGGCTGGAAGCGAAGGCGATCATGCCCCAGCGGGATACCCGGCCATAGGTGGGCTTGATGCCGGTGATGCCGCACATGGACGCAGGCTGACGGATGGAGCCGCCGGTATCAGTACCGGTCGCGCCCGCGGCAAGACGTGCCGCGATACAGGCCGCCGCGCCGCCGGAAGAACCGCCGGGAATCATCTCGGTATTCCAGGGGTTGCGAACCACACCGTAGTAGCTGCTTTCGTTGGAAGAGCCCATGGCGAACTCGTCCATGTTGGTTTTGCCCAACATGACCGCGCCGGCATCCTTGAAATTCTGGGTAACGGTGGATTCGTAAGGGGCAATGAAGTTATCCAGCATCTTGGAACCGCAGCTGGTTTTCACGCCTTCGGTGCAGAAGATGTCTTTCTGCGCCAGCGGAATACCGGTCAGCGGGGTCGCCTTGCCTTCGGCGCGCAGTGTGTCCGCGTGACGGGCCTGGTTCATGGCCAGGTCTTCGGTAACGGTGATGTAGCTGTTGTAGGTGGAATCCAGGTCGCGGATCCGGTCCAGGTAGGCGCGGGTCAGCTCTTCGCTGGAGATGTCGCCGGCGGCCAGGGCGCGGGACTGTTCGGCTAATGTCTTGTTATGCATGTCTTGGTATCAGGTGAATACAGGTTATGCCGGAGCAAGAAGGTTCGGGTTGCTGGCGGCGCTTTATTCAATGACCCGGGGAACCAGGAACAGGCCGTCTTCCGTCGCCGGGGCATTTTCCTGCAGGTGTTCACGCTGGTTGGTTTCTGTCACCACATCCGGGCGCAGGCGCTGAACCGCATCCAGCGGGTGGGCCATGGGCTCGACGCCGTCGGTATCCACTGCCTGCATTCGGTTGATCAGTTCAAGGATGTTCACGATATTGTCCGTGGTTTTCTGGGCCTCTGTCTCGCTGATGGACAGACGAGCCAGATGCGCCACACTGGATATCGTGGAGCGGTCAATCGCCATAGGGATCATTCTCCGGAATGTGACAAATAAGCGAACCCTTCGATTGCATGTGCAGGATCAACGGGTCAAGTGCAATTAATCGGCTTAATGTAGGGGGTTGGCGTTTGAATCTCAAGGGATGCAACGGCCAGGATAGTGAATTGCGTGACAATATCGTTTCCTTACCGGCAAATGCAAGGCATACTTATCCTATTTTGCGGGTTGTCCGGCATTCCCGCCGTTGTTAGAGTTTTATGAATGATAACGGGGCTTGTCAGTTTTCCCCCGGACCGTGCAGGGTAACATTACAAAATGCTGAAAAAATTACGGGGGCTGTTCTCGACAGACCTCTCTATCGACCTGGGAACAGCCAACACGCTGGTCTATGTGCGTGAAAAAGGGATTGTCCTGGATGAACCATCGGTTGTGGCGATCCGTAACCTGGGCAGCCAGAAAAGCGTGGTGGCGGTCGGCTCCGACGCCAAGCGCATGTTGGGACGGACGCCGGGCAATATCACTGCCATCCGTCCGATGAAGGACGGTGTCATCGCCGACTTCGATGTGTGTGAAAAAATGCTGCAGCACTTTATCAACAAGGTGCATGAGAACAGTGTGATCCAGCCCAGCCCGCGTGTGCTGGTCTGCGTGCCCTGCAAATCCACCAAGGTGGAACGCCGGGCGATCCGGGAATCGGTGCTGGGCGCCGGTGCCCGTGAAGTGTATCTGATTGAAGAACCCATGGCGGCCGCGATCGGCGCCGGTCTTCCTGTTGAGGAAGCCAATGGTTCCATGGTGGTGGATATCGGTGGCGGTACTACGGAGATCGCCATCATCTCCCTGAGCGGTGTTGTCTATTCCGAATCGGTTCGCATTGGTGGCGACCGGTTTGATGAAGCGATCGTGACTTATGTACGTCGTCATTATGGCAGCCTGATCGGTGATTCCACTGCCGAGCGCATCAAGCAGGAAATTGCCATGGCCTATCCCATGGATGAAATCCGCGAGATCGATGTCCGTGGTCGTAACCTGGCCGAAGGGGTGCCGCGCAGCTTCACCCTGAACAGCCGTGAGATCCTGGAAGCACTGGAAGACAGCCTGGCGGCGATCGTGCAGTCCGTGAAAAGTGCACTGGAACAGTCTCCGCCGGAACTGGCCTCCGATATCGCCGAGCGTGGCCTGGTGCTGACCGGTGGTGGCGCCCTGATGCGTGGCCTGGATACCCTGATCAGTGAAGAGACCGGCCTGCCGGTGATTGTGGCGGAAGATCCGCTGACCTGTGTCGCCCGTGGCGGCGGCAGGGCACTGGAGATGATGGACAAGCACCGTATGGATCTGCTGTCCACCGAGTAGTACCGTGCCGTGATGGTTGATCCTGGCAGCCGGGCTTGATGTCCGGCTGTCGTGGTTCAGGGAAGGACGGGAGACGTCCGGTGAACACCCAACATTCGTGTTTCGTCGTGTATTCAGTCCTTTGGTATTTATCTAGAAGACTCGACGGGTCAGGAGTTTTCCATTAACCCTATCTTTCGCAAAGGTCAGTCAATCTGGGCGCGATTTACGCTGCTGATGCTCGTGTCCCTGGTGTTAATGTTTGTTGACCACCGTTTTGATTATCTGAAGCATGCCCGGTCCTACCTCGGTGTCGTGGTGACGCCGATCCAGTGGCTGGCTGATACGCCTGCCCGCCTGTTTTCCCTTGCCAGTGATGCCGTTTCCTCCCATACCGGCCTGATTGAGGATAACGCCCGTCTGAATGCCCGTAACCTGATCCTTGAACAGAAGCTGCAGAAATATGCGGCGCTGACTGCCCAGAATGTCCGGCTCCGGGAATTGCTGAATTCTTCCCAGGGTGTGGAAGAGCGGGTGACGGTGGCTGAGCTGATCGGGATTGACCCTGATCCGCAGGTTAAGCAGATCATCATCAATAAAGGTTCGGCGGACAAGGTCTATGTCGGGCAGCCGCTGCTGGATGCCCACGGCGTTATGGGGCAGGTGATCTCGGTGACGCCGTTTACCAGTCGGGTTCTGCTGATTACTGACAGCAATAACCGGGTGCCGGTGCAGGTCAACCGGAATGGTTACCGTGCCATCGCCGTCGGTACCGGAAACGGGGATGACCTGGAACTGCTGCATGTGCCGGATACGGCGGACATCAAGGAAGGTGACTTGCTGGTGAGCTCGGGCCTGGGTCAGCGTTATCCTTTTGGCTATCCGGTCGCGGTAGTGACGGAAGTGGCCCGGGATACCGGTCGGCCGTTCGCGCGGATCGTTGCCAAGCCGGCCGCCCAGCTGAATGAGGGACGCCTGGTCATGCTGGTCTTCACCGAGGCGGCGAAGGCTGCCAGGCAACAGCAGGCTGACAAGCCGGAAGGAGAAGGGTGATGTATAAAAACGGACATCACTGGCTGGTCTGGGTCACGCTGTTGCTGGCTGCGGTTCTCAGCATTATTCCCATGCCGCCCTGGCTGGCACTGGCTCGTCCGGCGTGGATGGCTATGGTGGTCATGTTCTGGCTGCTGGTGTTGCCACAGAATTATGGGGTGTTCTTCGCCTGGTGTATTGGTCTGCTGATGGATGTCATGCTGGGCGTAGTGCTGGGGCAGAATGCCATTGCCATGCTGATTCTTGCCATGGCGACCCACAAATCGTATCGCCGGTTGCGGTTGTATCCGCTCTGGCAGCAGACGTTTATGGTGCTGGTGATCATCGGGCTTTACCAGTTGACCTGTCTCTGGATCAACAGTGCGATCGGGCATATCCAGCCGTCCCTGATTTATGTATTACCTGCTGTGACCAGTGCCCTGTTGTGGCCCTGGTTATCCCTGCTTCTTCATGGCCTGCGACGCCGGTTCGGGATTGTCTGACCGGTCGCATTCGTTTCAACAATAAGGTGGTTTCACCATGAGTGCTGTATCGCTGTACCTCGCCTCCCGCTCACCCCGGCGTCGGGAGATTCTGGATCAGATAGGGGTGCGCTACGAGCTGGTAGCGGGCGATATTGATGAAACACCGAACGCCGGGGAAACACCGGAAGATTATGTGGCGCGTATGGCCTGCGAGAAAGCCGGCGCAGGCCTGGCCGCAATGCAGCAAGCTCGGATGGTACAGCGGCCGGTTCTGGCTGCCGATACGTCTGTAGTGGTTGACGGCAAAATCCTGGGCAAACCGGCCGACCGTGAAGAGGCCATAATAATGCTGAGTGCGCTGGCCGGTCGTGACCACCAGGTGATGACGGCCGTGGCGGTTAACGATGGCGACCGTCTGGAGAGCCGTCTCAGCATCACCCGGGTACGGTTCAATCCATTATCCGAAGAACAAATTGCCCGTTACTGGGAGACGGGGGAACCCCGGGATAAAGCCGGTGCCTATGGTATACAGGGGCTGGGTGCAGTATTTGTGAGGGAGCTGCAGGGGAGTTATTCCGGGGTGGTCGGCCTGCCGATTGCCGAAACCGTTGACCTGCTGGATTGTTTCGGCGTGCCGTACTGGCAATAATGAATGAACTGATCAGCTGTGTGGGTATTACCCGTCATCGGGAAATCCACCGGGTTTAACCAAGAATAAGTGAGCCTGTCTTGCCATGTTCAGCGATAATAACGCATACCCCGGTACGGGCAGGTTACGTAAAGATACCTGGAATCCGAGAAGTTTGGGGGATGTAAAGGGATGAGCGAAGAGATTCTCATGAATATCACGCCCATGGAATCCCGTGTGGCGCTGGTTGAGAACGGCGTTCTGCAGGAAGTCTATGTGGAGCGTAGCCGTAACCGCGGCATTGTCGGCAATATCTATAAAGGCAAGGTGGTCCGCGTACTCCCGGGCATGCAGGCGGCGTTTGTCGATATTGGCCTGGATAAAGCCGCCTTTATTCACGCCAGTGAAATCTTTGACCGTAACAACCGTCCGGAGGGGGCGGGGGAACCGGGTATTGTTGAGTTGGTGCATGAAGGGCAGTCCATGGTGGTGCAGGTCACCAAGGACCCGATTGGCACCAAGGGCGCCAGGCTCACCACGCATATTTCCATCCCTGCCCGTTACCTTGTGCTGATGCCCCATAACAACCATGTCGGCATCTCCCTGCGTATTGAAGATCCCCAGGAGCGTGAGCGTCTCAAGGATACCGTTGAACGGCTGCTGGAACAGGAAAGCCTGAATGACAAGGGCGGCTTTATCCTGCGCACGGCTGCAGAAGGCATTGGTGAGAAGGAGCTGCTGGCGGACATCCTGTTCCTGCATCGCCTGTGGACAACGGTAGAAGAACAAATCAAGGAGTCCGCGGCGCCTGACTGTGTTTACGAAGATTTGCCGCTCCATCTGCGCACCATGCGTGACCTGGTCGAACCGGATATTGAAAAGATCCGGATTGATTCGCTCGATACCTACAACAAGGTCTGCAAGTTTGTCCGGAAGCTGGTGCCCCACCTGGATGGTCGGGTGGAATATTACACCGGCGAGCGTCCCCTGTTTGACCTGTTCAGTGTGGAAGATGAAATCAACCGGGCACTCAGTCGACGGGTTGAACTGAAATCCGGCGGTTACCTGATCGTTGACCAGACCGAAGCCATGAGCACCATTGATGTGAATACCGGTGGTTTTGTCGGGCATCGTAACCTGGAAGAAACCATCTTCAAGACCAACCTGGAAGCGGCCACCGCGATTGCCCGGCAGCTTCGTTTGCGCAACCTTGGTGGAATCATCATCATTGATTTCATTGATATGGAAGATGTTGAACACCAGCGCCAGGTGCAGCGGACACTGGAGAAAAACCTGGAACGGGATCACGCCAAAACCAATATCACCGGCGTATCAGAGCTGGGTCTGGTGGAAATGACCCGCAAGCGTACCCGGGAATCCCTGGAAAACACGCTCTGCGAAGCCTGCCCGACCTGTAACGGCCGCGGTACTTTGAAAACCGCTGAAACCGTCTGCTATGAAATCTTCCGGGAAATCATCCGTGAAGCCCGGGCCTATGAAAACGACTCTTACCTGGTGCTGGCCTCCGAAGCGGTGGTGGACCAGCTGCTGGATGAAGAGTCCGACAATGTGGCAGAACTGGAAGCGTTCCTGGACAAGACCATCCGTTTCCAGGTCGAACCCCGTTACTCGCAGGAGCAATTTGATGTCGTACTGGTTTGAGGGTGATCGGCAGAATCCATGAAGAGACTGGCAAAGGCAACCTGGCTGGCATTTGCCGCAGTCATGATATCCACGGCACTGACTGTCAGTGTCGTGCGTCTGCTGATGCCCTGGATGGACAGTTTCAGGGAAGAATTGCAGGTTTACCTGGGTAATACCTTCAAGACCAAAGTGACGCTGACGTCCATTAAGGGACGTATCTACAACTACAACCCCGCCATTGCAGTGGCCGGTATTCGTGTTTATCAGCCCGATCAGCCCGGCAAGACGGCGGTAGAGATTGATACCGCCATTCTGCAACTGGATACCCTCGCCACTATTCGTACGTTATCCCCGGTATTTGACAGCATTGCCGTTGACGGCGCGCAACTTAAGCTGACGTTTAACGACGGGCAGTGGGGCGTGGCCGGGTTCCCTGAGGCAGGCAATGCTGCTGCGAATCAGCAGGCAGCGGTCAGTGAACACAATCTCAGGGAGCTGACCGACGTTCTGAGCAACCAGGAAAGCATTCATTTCCATGACGTCCACCTGCAGATTACCAATGACGAGGGTGATCGCGCCGGACTGATGGTGGAGCATCTCCGGGTGGGCGGTACGAGGGCCAATCGCCACCTTTCGGGGCACCTGGTGACGGATGGCGGGGATGAGCTATCGTTGAACCTCGCGGCAGAAGGGCCGTTATTGAGTTGGCCGGATATCCGGTTGTCCGGCCATTTGATTGCTGAACGGATCAATATCAAGCCCTGGCTGCCATTTTTTGACGATCTGGTTCAGCAGCATATCGGCATAAAACTCAACCAGCTGCGTGTATCTGCGGAAATTCAGGCTGAATGGAACAAGGGGCAGTGGCAGGTCAGCAGTGATCTGAACGCGCCCATGCTGGACCTGGACTGGCAGCATCGTACACTGCCGCCGCTGACGGATTTCAGTACCCGACTGTTTGCCAGGGGGGATCAGCAGGATTGGCAGGTCTGGTTACAGGACTGGCAGTTTGTTTTCGGGGGGATTCCCTATCCGCGCAGCCAGTTCTACTTCTCTTCCCGTCATGAGCCCGAATCACGTTTGACGGTGGCGACCGACAGTATTTCGCTCCAGCCGCTAAAGCAGATGGTGGATACTGTTCCCTTGCCGGGTATCGCCGACAAACTCCTGCGGGTGTTGAACCCTCGTGGTGAGTTGGAGCAGGTGGTGCTGCGATTTTATCCGGAACGTGAAACATTCGATTTTGATCTCGCTGCCAGGCTGGATGAGGTGGCGGTGGACTCCTGGGAGGGCGCACCCTCCGGCGAGCATATTTCGGGCAGGCTGCGCATGACCGCCCGGGAAGGTCTGCTTGACCTGGATAGTAAGGATTTTGTACTGGGTCTTGATAATGTCTTCGATGAGGACTGGACCTACGAACAGGTGACCGGGCGGTTGTATTGGCGTCTCACTGATGACGTGTATCGCCTGAGAACGGATCGCATGCATTTTCTGGCCAAAGAAGGCGACCTGAATGCCCGGTTACGCCTGGATGTGCCGCTCGATGGCGAGCCGGTCAACATGGGACTGGAAGTGGGTATTACCAACGGCGATGCCCGTTATGCGGAAAAATACCTGCCGGTAAAGACCGGCATGAATGAGAACCTGGTGCGCTGGCTGAAAACCAGTATCCATGGGGCTGCGATCAACGATGGCGCATTCATCTGGAACGGGCCGCTCGACGTGACCGACGCCCCTAACGATATGACCTGGGGCCTCTACTTCAATATTGAAAACGGCGAGTTGATGTACAGCCCGGACTGGCCGGAACTCAAGGATATTAATGGACTGGTGCTGGTCGACCAGGAAGCTGTCAACGTATCGGCCAGCAGCGCCCGTATTTATGACAGTCGGGTAGTGAGTCTTAAGGCGTCGGTGCCGGACCTGGGGACGGCGGATCCACTGGTGCTGGATTTGCAGGCTGGCCTGGTATCAAAGGGTAAGGATGGTCTCAAGCTGCTACGGGAAACGCCTGTTGCAGAGGCTATCCACAATGCTGCGGATAACTGGGCGCTGGGTGGTGATCTCGATATCCAGCTCAGCCTCGGCATCCCGTTAAAAGAAGGCTTGGAAGACAGGATTGATGTCACGGTCACAACCGATAATGGCAGCTTTGCCCTGCAAAGTCCGGATGTATCCCTCAACAATGTTGCCGGACAATTCCGCTACACCACCGAAAAAGGTCTCTACAGCCAGGGGCTGCAGGCGCAGTTGTATGACAAGCTGGTGAAGCTGGATATGCAGACCGATGTGAAATCGGATACCGTGCGGTTAGGCCTGGAAGGGACGGCGAATGTGGCTGCCATCCAGTCCTCGCTGGGGCAGGATTTGTCGCCCTGGATTCGGGGGCAGACCGCCTATCGCGCTGACCTGGTGATACCTGGTAAGGGAGGGATTACCCTGGATGTGATCAGCGACCTTAAGGGCATCACCATCCCGTTGCCTGCACCATTGGGCAAGTCTGATAAAACTGCGCGGAAGCTCCGGGTGAGCGTCACGCTGCCAGGGAAGGGTGCGGTAACGGTGCGTACCACCGTAGGGAATGAGATTACATCACTCCTGCGCCTTGATGGGCAGGATTTGAAATCTGGTGTCGTTTATTTTGGCAAGGGGAAACCCCGCCTGCCGGAAACCGGCCTTCAGATCGCAGGTGGTCTGAAAACACTGGATTTATCCCCCTGGCAAACATGGTGGCAAGGGTATAGCCAGGCATCGACGCAGAAAAAAGCCACTGACAGCGGGACGGGCGCTGCGGGATTAACAGTCGGAGGGCTGGAACTCAGTGTTAGCGATTTTTCCATTCAGCAGCTGAAAGTGGATGACTATGTACTGGATGATACCCGTTTCAGTGTGCTCAGCGATCCGCGTGGAACCCATATCCGCTTAACGTCGCCGATGGCAAAGGGCACCCTGACTGTGCCGGATCAGGATACGCCGCTGGTGCTGGATGTGGAAAAGCTGGTGTTGCCGGAATCCCTGTTGGCCCAGGAGGAAGACGCTAAGCCGGAACAGCCAGAGAAAGACCCCCTGGCGGAGGTTAACCCGAAGACGATTCCTGTCATGGATATTGCAATACAGGATGTACGCATAGGCGAACGTGAGTTTGGCAAGATCAGTCTTCAGACGCGTAAAACCGATACCGGCATTGTGCTGCAGGAACTCAATGGCGCACTGGGTGGATTGGCGCTACATGGTTCGCTGGCGTGGAACCTTGTGGACGGGAAACCTGATACCCATTACAAGGGGCATATCTCAACCGGTGACTTGAAGCGTGTGCTGGCCAGCTGGGGATATCCGGATCGCATCACAACACGTAAGGCGGCGTTTACTGCGGATGTCGTCTGGCCTGGCTCGCCGGCAGCGTTTATGTCAAAAAGTCTGAAAGGTCAGGTGGGGATTGATATCAAGGATGGGCGCTTTCTGTCTTCGGACGCTGCATCCGGCGTACTGCGTATTTTCGGTATTCTCAACCTGGATTCCATTACCCGCCGCCTGAAACTCGATTTCTCTGACCTGTTCAAGTCGGGCGTCACGTTTGACAGGATCAAAGGGGTCATGAATTTCAATGAAGGGCTGATTACCTTTGCCGAACCCATAGAAGTGTCCGGACCGTCGTCTAACTTCAAGCTGGGTGGTGTCATTGACCTGCCCAGGCAAAACCTGAACCTGGAGCTGGTGGTAACGTTGCCGGTCACGGAAAACCTGCCGCTGGTGAGTTTGTTGCTGGGTCAGCCCCAGATTGCCGGTGCGATCTACCTGTTTGATAAAATCTGGGGCAGGAAGGTGGAGCAGCTGGCCAGTGTCCGCTATGAGATCAAGGGGCCGTTTGCAGACCCGGATGTGAAGCTGGACAAGCTGTTTTCCAATAAGGTGAAATAAATGTGTATTAACGAAGTACGGAGTTGAGTGTTAATCTAACGGTCATTATCTGCAGGCAAGCAGTTATCGTATTTTTCAATACAAAGCGCGTATTTACAGCTGTTCGTAATACTCCACCAAAAAGTTATCGCGCCACGAAGGGGGCTGTTTATCTCCAATCCCTCTCAGAACATCAAGACATGTTATGACAGTGTAGCCATACGATGTTGCGCCCATTTCTGAAATAGTACTTTTTGCTCGTTGCTTCCCGCCAACAGCGCTTAATCTAACGCAACATTCCATCTCGTAGCCCATAATGACAAGTTTGCTTTTGTGTGGGAGCAATCCGCAAGCTTGTAAGGTGTAATGGATGTTAGGATACGTCATGCCGCTAAATACATTCATCGTTGATTTGTTGACGATCTTGTGAGCAAACTTGATAGCACTTTGATGTGTTTTTATGAAAAATTCGTGCGGATCATGTTTCAGCTTTGGATTCAATTCAATAGTTATGATAGGAAGGCCAAGATCGGAGGCTGTTTGTAACACTCTTAACTGGCTGCTGTTCTCTGGATAACGCTCCATATTATGTTTGCTTTCATCAATCAGCAGCACACCAAGACTGGCACCTCCCACATCATGTTGGTATACAATATTTTCGAGCATGCTTCCAGGATAAGTAGGCATTGTCTTACAGTCGCCTGTCGAAAGCGGATGGTAATCACACACTATAGCTGAAAATGATGTGAATCGTATTTTTGGCGGGTTTGCGCTGAAGTGACGAAATGTTTATACAGTCGATTGATATGACTTAAATGCTGTTTCATCATTCAAAACAAACGCGTGTATCTTTATTTTTAATCAAACGACAGGATAGAAAATCAGATGCGGGTTTCGGTCATTCAGATGTCGTCACAAGCCGATGTAGCCGCAAATCTGGATGCCGCTCGTCATTTCCTGATTCTGGCTGCCAAGCAGGGAGCCAGGTTGGCTGTTTTACCGGAGTGTTTCGCCTGTTTGGAAGGTGATCTGCAGCGGTTAGGTGTTGAAGAAAGCCACTCGGGAAAGGTTCAGCGGTTTCTTTCCCGCCAGGCAAAGTCGCTGAAACTGTGGATTGTAGGTGGAACAACGCCCTGTGCTTCGCTGAATCATGAACCCGCTTCCAATGAGCGGCATTATGCAACTTGTTGCGTGTTTGGTCCGGATGGCCAGCAATACGCGCGCTATAACAAGATACATCTTTTTGATGTAGAGGTGGCGGACGGCAAGGGCACCTACCGCGAATCCGATAACTACCGGCATGGTGATCAGGTGGTGAGCGTGGAAACGGCTGCGGGAAAGGTCGGGTTGTCAGTCTGTTATGACATTCGCTTTCCTGAATTGTATCGAGCCTTGTCAGCGCAAGAGGTAGATATATTCACTGTGCCAGCAGCATTCACCCGGGTGACCGGTGAAGCCCATTGGGAAGTGTTATTACGGGCCCGGGCTATTGAAAACCAGTGTTTTGTTCTGGCCGCCAACCAGTGTGGACGTCATGGCAAGATCCGGGAAACCTGGGGACATTCCATGATTATTGACCCGTGGGGTGACATATTGGCGGAAGCCGGAGAGGAGCCGGGTGTTATCACAGCAGAACTGGATATGGCCCGGCTGACTGAGGTTCGGCGGCAGATGCCCTGTCAGTCCCACCGTCGGTTATGAACAAAATAACCAACAGTTCATCATACTCTTCTTGTGCCGGTTCCCGGCCTTTCATACCATAGCGTTAAGACAAGCGGGAAAAGCCAGAGAATAATTCATGACAGATATTCTGAGTCTCGCCAGAGAGCACCTGCTGGCGCCATCAAGCCTTGAAGAGAAGCATATCGAACAGGTCATCCATGGGATGCTGGGGCACCAGATTGATGCCGCTGACCTCTACTTCCAGAGCAGCCGCCATGAAGGCTGGGTGCTGGAAGACGGCATCGTCAAGGAAGGCAGTTTTAACGCGGACCGTGGGGTTGGCGTCCGCTCCATGAGCGGTGAAAAAACCGGTTTTGCCTACGCCAATGATATTGAGCTCACCGCGCTGGAAGCCGCGGCCGGTGCCTCGCGGAGTATTGCCCGCCAGGGACAATCGCGTTCAGTACAGGCCTGGGAGAGAAGTCAGCCCCTGAGTCTTTATGGTGAAATCAATCCGCTGGATACGTTAAGCCGTGATCAGAAAGTTGAGCTGCTGAAGAATGTTGATCAGGAAGCCCGGAAGGCGGATAACAGAATCAAACAGGTGACCGTCAGTCTGGCTGGCGTGTATGAGACCATCCTGGTGGCAGCCAGTGATGGCACCCTGGCAGCGGATATCCGACCGCTGGTTCGTCTCAATGTCAGTGTCATTGCCGAAGAGAATGGCCGGCTTGAACGGGGCTCTTTTGGCGGCGGTGGCCGTGGTACCTATCAGATGTTCCTGGATGGTGACCTCTGGCGTGATTATGCGAAGGAAGCTGTGCGGCAGGCCATTGTCAATCTGGCAGCAGTCCCTGCACCGGCCGGTGCCATGCCGGTAGTCCTCGGGGCAGGCTGGAATGGTGTCTTGCTGCATGAGGCCGTTGGCCATGGTCTGGAAGGGGACTTCAACCGTAAAGGCAGTTCTGCCTTTTCTGGTCGTATTGGTGAACGCGTGGCGTCACCGCTGTGTACGATTGTGGATGATGGCACGATTGCCGGCCGTCGGGGTTCTCTGAATATGGATGATGAAGGGGTGCCTTCTGAATGTACCGTATTGATTGAAAACGGCATTCTGAAGGGCTACATGCAGGACAAGATGAATGCTCGCCTGATGGGCGTCGCGTCGACGGGCAATGGCCGTCGTGAGTCCTACTCGCATCTTCCCATGCCGCGTATGACCAATACCTACATGCTGGCCGGTTCCCATGAGCATAATGAGATCATTGCTTCCGTGGATAAGGGCATCTATGTAGCTAATATGGGCGGTGGTCAGGTGGATATCACCTCAGGCAAATTTGTGTTCTCCACCAGTGAGGCTTACCTGATTGAAAACGGCAAGATCACTTCACCGGTCAAGGGCGCAACACTGATTGGCAACGGTCCAGAAGTCATGAACCGGGTGTCCATGGTGGGCAATAACCTGAAACTGGATACCGGTGTGGGGGTTTGTGGCAAGGATGGTCAGTCGGTTCCCGTTGGTGTAGGTCAGCCGACATTGAAGATTGATGAAATTACCGTAGGTGGTACTGGCACCTGAGAGGTGTGACAGGCAGTCTCGCAAGGAGGCTGCCTGATGCTTTTTATTCCGCCGGTCTCATGTCTTCACTGACTTCACGCAGGTAGCGGAACAGTTTACGACTCTGGGCCGGTGGCTTGTTTTCCTTCTGCTCCTTCAGAGCATTACGAACCAGCTGGCGAATATACTGGTTGTCAGCCTGAGGGTATTCGTCCATATACTCCGTCAATGCGGCATTGCCTTCCGTCAGGAGCCGTTCGCGCCAGCGCTCCAGATTGTGGAAGTGACGTGCGCTTTCTTCCGTCTGGCTATCCAGCCGCTGCAGGAGTTCCTGGATCGGTTCCACGTCCTGGTCGCGCATCAGCTTGCCAATGAAATTCAGATGCCGTTTCTTGGCATTGAAGCTCTTGATACGGCGGCCTTCTTCCAGTGCGGCGCGCAGGCGCTCTGTCAGTACCAGTTTCTCCAGTTGCGCAGGCTTCATCTCCTGGAGTCTGGCGCCCATATCCCTGAGTTCGTGCATTTCCTTCTTGATCTGGCTTTTGCTGACATACTCGATGTCGTCGAACTCGTCCTGCTCTCCAACGTTGTCGGGGTGATTCATTGCTATTCCACACTCATAGGATGGGGTGCATTGTAGCGTTTGTTGTCAGGAAAGTCCGGTCTGATCAAACACAGTTCCGTTTCCCCTTGAACAAGGCTGACGGTACAATGAAAGTTATCGCAAACAACGCCATTGGGAGTTGGAATGACCAGCCATCAGCTGCAGCCTGCTATCGATCCAGCCGTTGAGCAAGAGCGTCTGAAGACGCTGGTGGAAGACATTGTTGCCGAGGCCCGCCGCCAGGGCGCCTCGGCCTGTGAGGTCGGCGCCAGCAGTGATGCCGGATTGTCCGCCTCGGTTCGCCTCGGTGAAGTGGAAACCGTGGAATTCAACCAGGACAAGGGTTTTGGTATTACCGTGTACTTTGGCCAGCGTAAAGGCTCGGCCAGCACTACGGATTCCAGCCCGGATGCCATACGTGCCACTGTAGAGGCCGCCTGCGATATTGCCCGTTACACCAGCGAGGATGACTGTGCCGGTCTGGCGGACAAATCGCTGATGGCAACGGAATTCCCTGATCTGGATCTCTATCATCCCTGGGGTATTGGTACGGAAGAAGCGATCACGCTCGCCCGCGAATGTGAGGCGGCGGCTCGCGAAACCAGTCCGCTGATTACGAATTCAGACGGTGCGACCGTGAATACCCACCAAGGCTGCCGTGTCTACGGTAACAGTCATGGTTTCATTGGTGCGCAGGCGTCCAGCCGGCACAGTGTCAGTTGTGTGGTGATCGCCCAGAAAGGCGACGACATGCAGCGTGATTACTGGTACACCGTGGCCCGTGACGGCAACCTGCTGGACCGGATGGTGGATGTGGGGCGTACTGCAGCAGAGCGCACGATTCGTCGTCTGGGTGGCCAGAAACTGAAAACCTGTAAAGTGCCTGTGCTGTTCAGTGCCGAGCTGGCTGGTGGTGTGATCGGGAACCTGATGGCGGGCATCAGTGGTGGTAACCTGTACCGGCAGTCTTCTTTCCTGTTAGACCATCTCGGCAAGCAGATATTCCCTGAATGGGTGCATATTCATGAGCAGCCCCTGTTAAAAGGCGGAATGGGTTCAGGCGCGTTCGATGGTGATGGTCTTCAAACGTACGCTAAGGATTTCATCAAGGACGGTGTACTGGCTAACTACCTGTTGAGCACTTATTCTGGCCGTAAGCTGGGTATGCCAAGTACTGCCAATGCGGGTGGTGCACGTAACCTGTTTGTAGACAGTAATGCCGGTGATCAGGAATCGTTGCTGAAACAAATGGGCACTGGCCTGCTGCTTACAGAGCTGATTGGTCATGGCGTGAATATCGTGACGGGGGATTATTCCCGCGGCGCGGCTGGTTTCTGGGTGGAGAATGGCGAGATCCAGTATCCGGTGTCAGAAATTACCATTGCCGGAAATCTCAAAGACATGTTTATGCAATTGCAGGCGGTAGGTAACGATGTGGATCGTCGTGGCAATATCCAGACGGGTTCACTGCTGATTGATGGCTTGACGATTGCGGGAAATTAACCCGTCATAGCCCCATAAAAAAACACCGGTTATCCGGTGTTTTTTTATGGCTGAAGATTATGAATAGAACAGTGTGGCCAGTCCCAGAAAGGACATAAAACCGGTGACATCGGTGATGGTGGTTAACACCACGGAACCGGCCAGAGCAGGGTCAATCTTCAAGGCCTTCAATATCATTGGCAGTATCGCGCCGACCACAACGGCAACCGTCAGGTTAATCACCATGGCCAGCGCAATCACGAGGGCAATTACCGAATCGTCAAACCACAGCATGGCGGCAGTGGCAACGACACTGGCCCAGATCACGCCATTGGACAGACCGACGATAAATTCCCGGGTCACCAGCCAGCGGGTGTTGGAACGTCCGATCTGGCCCAGTGCCATGGCACGAATAATCAGGGTCAGTGTCTGGCTGCCGGCAATGCCACCCATGCTGGCGACAATAGGCATTAGAACCGCCAGGGCAACCACCTTGTCGATTGTATCTTGAAACAGCCCGATCACGCTGGCGGAAATAAAGGCGGTCATCAGGTTGATGCCCAGCCAGGTTGCCCGACGGCGTGCGGTCTTGAATGTCGGTGCAAAGGTGTCCTCGTCTTCATCAAGACCGGCCCGGCTCATCACTGAGTGATCCGCTTCTTCCCGAATAACGTCAACAACATCATCAACAGTGACACGGCCAATCAGGCGATGGTTTTCGTTAATCACCGGCGCGGAAATGAGGTCCTCCCGTTCGAACAGCTGGGCCACCTGGCTGTCCTGCATGTCGGCGGGGATAGCAATGAATTCCGTTTCCATGACCTCACTGATGGTTTTGTTGCCATCCTCAGTCAGTAGTCGGGTCGTGGGCAAGGTGCCGATTAACGTGTCATCCCGGCTGACAACCAGCAAACCATCGAAGGGTTCCGGCAGGGATTCATGACGACGCAGATAGCGTAGTGCGACATCAATGGTGATATCCGGCCTGACCGTGGTGGTGTCGGTATTCATCAGGCCGCCGGCAGTGTCTTCAGGCCATGACAGGACGGCCTCAATCCGCTGGCGATCCTGCTGACTCATTGACGACAGCACCTGGTGGGTGATGGTCTGGGGCAGTTGTTGCAGCAGGTCGGCGATGTCGTCGATATCCTGTCCTTCCAGGATGCCGATCAGTTCCGCCACATTCATGCGGTCAATAAAGAACTGCCTGACATCATCACTCATTTCGTTGAGGACATCACCTTCGTGTTCAACGTCAATGAGTTTCCACAGCAGGCTGCGCTGTCGGGGTGGCGCTGAAGCCAGCAGGTGCGCAGCATCGGCAGGCGACAGGCTGTTCAGCATCTGTTTGACCTGCGTGGAAATGCCTTCCTCCAGTGCCTTGTTGAGGATGTCCAGCTGGTTGTCTGAAAGCGCCAGGGAGTGTTGCTGTGTCATGCCTGTCCTTGACTGCGGATATAGTAGACAGTGGTTATATGTTTGAAGAATAGTCAGTCTGTCAACGGTGGGGCAAGCGGAGAATGCAGCGGGTTGTAATAAATATCCGGGGGCAAGTGCGGGAGATTATTCTCCCTCACCGAAAAAATCATCAATCAGGGCTTGAATGGCCTGAAGCGCCCTGGCTTCATCATGGCCTTCGATCTCGACGGTCAGTTCGGTGCCCTGGCTGGCAGCCAGCATCATCACAGACATGATGCTTTTACCGTCCACCATATTTTGATCACGTCCCACGTCAATGCGGCTGGCAAAGGCGGAGCTGGTCGTGACAAATTTTGCGGCGGCCCTCGCGTGCAGGCCCAGTTTGTTTTTTATCGTAATGGTCTCACGGATCATTGTGCCTGAATCTCTCTGTGCCGAACCTGCGTGTTATTGTGAGCCTGTTGAAACCGTTGCGCGAGTGCTTCACAGACAAAGACTGAACGATGCTGGCCGCCTGTGCAACCAATGGCGATGGTCATATAGCTGCGATTGCCGGCTTCAAAGTCCGGGAGCCAGTGTTCAATAAAGGTGTAGATATCATTGATCATCCGTTCTACGGGCGGTTGACCTTTGAGGAAATCGATAACGGGCTGATCCTTGCCGGTAAATGCGCGTAACGATTCATCCCAGTAAGGGTTCGGCAGGCAGCGGACATCAAAGACATAATCGGCATCGGTGGGAATGCCATGCTTGAAACCAAAGGATTGCAGTTGCAGTGACAGTCCGTGCTCCTGTTTTCCCAGAACCCGCTGGCGGATGGTGCTGCGCAGGTCATGCAGTGACAGGGTGCTGGTGTCTATCCGCAGGTCGGCTAACAGAGAGATGGGTTCCAGTATGTCGGTCTCTCGCTTGATCGCCTCTTCCAGGGAATACTGCTCGTTACTCAGGGGGTGGCGCCTGCGGGTTGAGCTATACCGCTTCAGCAGGGTGGTATCGTCAGCATCCAGAAAGATGATGTCACATTCAATACCCTGTGTTTCAGTGATTTCGCGGTAAATCGATGAGAAATGACTGAGTGCGCCGGGGATATTGCGTGCATCAATACTCAGGGCAATGCGGGGTGACTGTTCACTCGGGTTATTGCGCAGACTGTCTATCAGGCCTGGCAGCAGGTCGGCGGGCAGGTTGTCCACGCAGTAAAAGCCCTGATCTTCCAACGCATGCAGCGCGGCACTCTTGCCTGAACCTGATCGACCGCTGATGACGATCAGCCGGGGGACAGTGGACATTGTTAATTATCCCGTATTTGTTGCTGCCAGCAGGGAACCCGTCAGCCGTAGCGGCAGGCTCCCTGATCAGTTCAAGCATAGGAAAAAATGAAAACAAGAGAAAGAGGTCAAACGACAATGGTTTATCGTTTATGTAAGGTTGGCGTTTCTGGGAGGGACGTTATTCCTCGCAGGTGATCAGCTGGTACAGCATTTCGCTGCTTTCGGCTTTTCGCAGAGCCTCGCAAAGTCCCGGGTTGCTGAATTTTTCAGCCAGTTTTTTCAGCAGTTCCAGATGTTCGTTGATGCTGTTGTCTGGTACGACCAGCGCGAAGATGAGATCAACGGGGTGGCGATCAATAGCATCAAAGTCGATTGGTTCTGCCAGCTGGAGAAATATGGCTGCCGGTTTTTTGCAGGAGGCCAGGCGGCAATGGGGTATGGCGACGCCGTTACCTAAACCGGTGCTGCCGAGTTTTTCGCGGGTGACAAGACAGTTGAACAGATCCTTGGCGTCGATGACGGGATCATGCTGTCCGATCAGGTTGGCGATATATTCGAGGGTGCGCTTTTTGCTGCCACCCTGCACGCCACAGAGGGCGTGCTCGGGCAATAGAATCTTACGAATGCTCATTGGAATGCTGGGAGTAGCGAGGGGTGCTCAATGCGAGCCGGCTCCCTGCATACGATCGAGGTTTTTCTCTTTGTGTTTGAGGATCTGGCGATCAAGTTTGTCGGCCAGAAGATCAATGGCAGCATACATATCTTCATGCTCGGCGGACGCTGCGATATCCGCACCGCGTATGTGGAGCGTCGCTTCTGCAAGCTGTCTGACTTTTTCCACGCTCAGCGTAACCTGGATATTGGTTATGCTATCGCAGTGTTCAGCGAGCTTGTTTAGTTTTTTGGTAACATACTCGCGGAGAGACTCGGTAACTTCGACATGATGTCCGCTGATGTTAACTTGCATGCGTTACTCTCCTGATCACAGGTTCGCTCACATCCGGTTTGCACTCCGTACGAACCGGGCTGACGGCTCTAGTGTACCATTGCTCAGGGGCGGTCGTCTTGGGTTTTTGCGACCTATTTACCGGAATGCGCGTATGTTTGTACGTGCCCTAACCGGTTGTTAGGCACAGCGTAGACTACACCAGCCGTTTTCGTTCGTTAGATGGCGGAATCAGGATGGATTCCCGGTACTTGGCAATGGTTCGCCGTGCGACCTGAATGCCCTGTTCCGCCAGCAATGCGGCGATCTTGTTATCGCTCAGGGGCTTTCTCGGGTTCTCCTGGGAGACCAGTTTCCTGATCAGCGCCCGAATGGCGGTGGAAGAACATTCTCCCCCGGATGCCGTGCTGACATGGCTGGAGAAGAAATATTTCAATTCAAAAATGCCCCGGGGCGTATGCATGTATTTCTGGGTGGTAACACGGGAGATGGTGGATTCGTGCATCTCCACGCTTTCAGCAATATCGTGCAGCACCAGGGGTTTCATGGCTTCCTCGCCATAGTCGAAGAACCCGCGTTGGTAGTCGACGATGCGGGTGGCGACCTTGAGCAGGGTTTCGCTGCGGCTTTGCAGACTTTTGATAAACCAGCGGGCTTCCTGAAGCTGGTTTTTCAGGTAGGTATTGTCGCTGCTGTTATCCGCCCGGCGGATCAGCGAGGAGTAGCCGGTATTGATGCGCAGACGTGGCGACGCATCAGGATTCAGTTCAACAACCCACTCGCCCTGCTTCTTGCTGACCAGTACGTCTGGAATGACATATTCTGCTTCACCGGTTTCAAGGCTGCTGCCGGGCTTCGGGTTCAGGGTTTGGATCAGTTCAATGGCGGCTTTCAGCTCGGGCTCCTTGAGCTTTGCCTTGCGCATGATAGTGGTGTAATCACGGCTGCCCAGACGATCCAGGTGCTGATCAACGACCTGCTTGGCGGCAAGTAGCGCGGGTTCTTCCAGAACGTCAGGACCGTTTAGCTGTATCAGAAGGCATTCGCGTAGATCCCTGCAGGCTACGCCGATCGGGTCAAACTGCTGGATACGACGTAACATGACCTCGACCTCATCAAGTTCGAGTTCCAGTGTCGGATCCATGCCCTCAAGGATGTCTTCCAGAGAGCAGGTCAGATAACCGTCGTCGTTTATTGCATCGATAATCGCCATACCGATCAGGCGATCGGTGTCACTCATCGGGGTCAGGTTGAGTTGCCACTCAAGATGATCCTGCAGGGAATCGGGGGCGCTGCTGCGGCTGGTAAAGTCGTCGTCAGAGCGTTCGCTCTGGGAGCTGGATGAGGATTGGTAGATGTCGTCCCAGCCGCTGTCCACGGGTAGTTCCGTAGGAATCTGATCGCTCCACTCTTCCTGGGATTCCGATTCTTCTGAGGATTTTTCTGTTTTTTCGCCCGCTGCAAAGTCAGTCAGGCCGGTTTCACTGCCGGCATCGCTGTCCTGCGTTGCTGCGTCATCGGCTGAACTGTTTTCAGGCGTGTTTTCCTCCTGTTCAAGCAGCGGATTGCTCTCAATGGCCTGCTGGATCTCCTGTTGCAGATCCAACGTTGACAACTGCAGCAGCCTGATAGCCTGCTGCAGTTGAGGGGTCATGGTCAGTTGCTGGCCAATCTTGAGTTCCAGTGATGGCTTCATGACTCTACCGGTCCTGGTTGCACTACATCTGATTCACGGTTGTCGTTCTTGCTCATCCCTGAGAGCTTGCCAGGTGCCTGTTTGCACCTGCGGCTATTCAGTCTGTTGCGACAGTTATCGCTTTCGCGACGGTATAGTACATGGCTGGATCGGATTTTGCATCAGATACGGAAGTGTTCTCCGAGATAGACGTCGCGAACCTTCTGGTTGGCCATGATGGTGTGACTGTCGCCCTCGGCGATAATGTGACCTTCGCTGACAATATAGGCGTGTTCACAAATATCCAGCGTTTCGCGTACGTTGTGATCGGTGATCAGGACGCCGATGCCGCGATTCTTCAGGTGCTGGATAATCTGCTTGATATCATTGACCGAGATAGGGTCAACGCCGGCGAAGGGTTCATCCAGCAGGATGAAGGAGGGCTCGGTTGCCAGCGAACGGGCAATTTCAACCCGGCGTCGCTCACCACCGGACAGGCTCATGCCGGCACTGTCGCGGATATGCTGGATGTTGAACTCTGCCAGCAACTGTTCCTGCTTCTCCACACGCTGCGCCTTGGTCAGGTCCTTGCGGGTTTCAAGGATAGCCATCAGGTTATCCGCTACGCTGAGTTTGCGGAAAATGGAGGCTTCCTGTGGCAGATATCCAATGCCCGCGCGGGCGCGGCCGTGCATGGGCAGGGGAGTGATGTCCTGGTTATCAATCCGGATCTGGCCGCCATCGGCGTGTACCAGTCCGACAATCATATAAAAACAGGTCGTTTTGCCGGCGCCGTTGGGGCCGAGCAGTCCGACAATCTGCCCACTCTCAATGCTGACAGAGACATCCCTGACGACCTGGCGGCCACCGTACTGTTTTCTGAGGTTGCAGGCTTTAAGCTGAGACATGCTGTCGTTTAACCGCTGTACATCGAAACTCGTTGGAACGGTGATGGCCGCAATATGAAGCGGCCATCCCTGGAAAGGGTCGGTTTACTGGCGAGGCTGGATGACCATCTCGACCCGTTTGCCCTGGTTGGCGCCATCTGCCTTTGCGTTGACGACCTGGGCCTGTTTGTCGTACTCGATCATGTCACCGGTAAAGGTGTCGCCTTTTTGCTCAAGACGGGCCTGCTTGATCAGCTCGACCTTTTCATGATCCAGGTAATACTTGATGGTCTTGCCCCAGGCTTTGAGGAGGCCTTTCTCACTGTCTTGTTCTTCTTCAAAGTAGGCCTTTTTCTTCTTGCCTTCAGAGACGACTTTCTGAATCTGGCGATCCTTTGAATAGATGGTGACAATGTCCCCGGTCAGTTTGGTGGTGCCCTGGGTCATGATGACATTGCCACGGTAGATGGAAATGCCTTGTTTGTCGTCTATGTCGGCGGAGTCCGAAGAGATATGGATCGGTTTTTCCCGATCGCCGGGCAAGGCCTGTGCAGAAGTTGCACCAAACAGTGCCATGGCGGTAACAAGTGAAAGTGTGAGTTTAGCGTGATTCATGTACGCCCCTGACCCTGGACTTCAACTGGATAAAATCCCGTTTATAAAACGCTTTCATACCATTGGCTTTCATCACCCCGCTGGGGCTGATGATGGTGACAGGCCGGTTGGTATCGGCAAAATTCTGACCAGAGTATATGGTCAGAAAGTCTGTGTCCATGCGCAGCTTTTGGGTGTCACCCTCCATCTGGGTCATGACAACATTCTTCTTCAGTTCTACGGTTTCTCCGTCGGGGAGAATGCGGCCGGTGTCCGCGACAGTATGCCAGGGTGCAGCGTTTTCGCTGTGACTCCAGAGATCCGGGCTGGCCAGCAGTGTGATTTCATTGTGAGGATAGTGGCTGATGCTGTCAGCAGTGAGGTCTGATTTCAGCTGTCCTTTCTCATCGAATTCGCGGATATGCGCATTGTAGGAAAAGAAATCCGGCACCTTGATCTCGGTGGCTGCCCCGGCTGGCTGGCGGGAAACCTTGAGGTCGGTTTCGTAGGCCCAGTAACCCATGCCGACCGCGAGGACGACAATGGCGGCTATCAATAGAATCTGGCGTAGTGGCATATAACGTCCTTAACCCGCGGGCTGCGTATCCCTGGTGATTCAGAGATACGCGGCCTGAGCAGCTTCCAGGGTGCCCTGGGCCGCCATGATCAGCTCACAGAATTCCCGTGCAGCGCCACGGCCACCGTTCAGTTGGGTGACGCCGTCAGCATGTTGCTTGACGAAATCGTGGGCATTGGCAACCGCCATGCCCAGACCTGCCCGGCGGATAGCGGCCAGATCCGGCAGGTCGTCGCCCAGGTAAGCGACCTGTTCAAAGGACAGGCCAAGCTCTTCCAGTATACCGGTCAGAACGGTGAGTTTGTCTTCACGACCCTGTACCAGGTGGGCAATGCCGAGGTCACGGGCGCGCTTTTCTACCAGCGGTGAGCTGCGACCGGTAATAATGGCGGTTTCAACACCGCTGTTTTGCAGCAGCTTGATGCCCAGGCCATCGAGAATGTTGAACGCCTTGATTTCTTCACCGTCAGACGTGAAATAAAGGCGACCATCAGACAGCACGCCGTCCACATCAAAAACGGCCAGCTTTACGTTGCGTGCTTTTTCGTGCAGTGCGGCATTCATTCAGACAACTCCGGCCTTCAGCAGGTCATGCATATTAATAGCGCCAATCGCGTGATTGTCTTCATTCACGCAAATGAGGGCGTTGATTTTGTATTCATCCATGATATGCAGGGCTTCGGCTGCAAGGATATTGTCCCGAACGGTTTTACAGTTGCGGGTCATCACATCATCGATCACGCTGTTGCGAGGGTCGATGTTATGGTCCAGTGTCCGGCGCAGGTCGCCATCGGTGAAAACACCGGTAACTTGTTGCCTGTCATCGCAGATTGCGGTGATGCCCAGGCCTTTGCCGGTAATCTCCAGTAGTGCCTGGCCGAGCGAGGTTCCCTCCCTGACCATGGGGATGCGGTCGCCGGTGTGCATGATGTCGGAGACTTTCAGCAGCAGGCGGCGTCCCAGGCTGCCGCCGGGATGGGAAAAGGCAAAGTCTTCTGCGGTGAAACCGCGTGCTTCCAACAGGGAAATTGCCAGGGCGTCACCCATGACCAGTGTCACAGTCGTACTTGAGGAGGGAGCCAGGTCCAGGGGGCAGGCTTCCTTTTCAACGCTGACGTTCAGGTGAACGTCGGATGCACGCGCCAGCGTGGAGTCGTTGTTGCCTGTCATGCTGATCAGGGGAACACCCAGCCGCTTCAGCAGCGGGATCAGGGTAACGACTTCACTGGTATTGCCGGAGTTGGACAGGGCCAGCACGATGTCGTTGCTGGTGATCATGCCCATATCACCGTGGCTGGCTTCTGCCGGGTGCACAAAGAATGAAGGGGTGCCGGTGCTGGCCAGGGTGGCGGCAATTTTGCGGCCGATATGGCCAGACTTGCCCATGCCTACCACAATGACGCGGCCGGTACAGGCCAGCATGCGCTGACAGGCATCGGCAAAATGGTTGTCGATACGGTTGTGCAGGGCGTCGACCGCCTTGCGTTCAAGGTCTACGGTGCGTCGGCCTGACGCGATAAAAGTTTCCGGATTGGTCATTGCAGCTCGGTCAGATAATGATTCAGTGGTCGCTGTGATGTCTGGGTGCGTGTCCATAGCGTATCAACTCTGAAGATACAGCAGCAGGGTATAGCTCAGATAGCAGGCTGCCAGAAGTATGCCCGCGCCCCGTCCGATTCTCTGGCGTTTGCGACCGGCCAGTGCCAGGATCAATAGCAATGCCGTGATAGCCGTCATGGCTGGCACGTCACGCTGGAATGCGGCCGGATCAATAGTAGCCGGTGCAACGATTCCAGGCACCGCCATGACGGCCAGCAGGTTGAAAATGTTGGAGCCTACAATATTTCCCAGCGCAATGTCATGGTGTTTTTTCAGGGCGCTGACCACAGAAGCGGCCAGTTCCGGCAGGCTGGTGCCGATGGCAACTATGGTCAGGCCGATAACCAGTTCACTGATGCCCAGTGCCCGGGCGATTTCCGTTGCACCCCAGACCAGCAGGCGGGAGCTGGCGACCATCACCAGCAGTCCAACGATCAGCAGGACGGTGGCTTTTGCCTGGCTGATATTTGGCAGTTCTTCTTCGGTTTCCTGGCCTGCAGTGGTTTGCAGTTGGCTGTCGGGCTGGCGTTGCCAGCGGTAGATCAGGTAAAGCGTAAGAACCAGTCCGCTGATCAGCAGTATGCCGTCCAGTCGGCCAAGCTGGTTGTCGATCAGCAGCAGGCCCGCCAGAACCGTGACAATCATCAGCAGGGGGATTTCACGGCGAACAACATCACTCTTGACGGGCAGAGGCGCAACGATAGCTGTAATACCCAGCACCAGGCCTATGTTGGCAATGTTGGAACCGACAGCGTTGCCTACCGCGAGGTTGCCATAACCGGACATGGCCGCCATCAGGGAAACCAGGATCTCCGGGGCAGAGGTGCCGATGGAGACAATGGTCAGGCCGATCAGCATGGGTGACATGCCAAAGTTCCGGGCAGTGCCGGCTGCGCCGTTGACAAACTGGTCGGCGCTCCACATCAGGGCGATGAATCCGGCAAGGATAGCGCCAGTAGCGAGAAGCATGGTGATTACGTAAACCTGTCTGCATGAAAGCGGTCGATTGTATCTGTAAACACGAGGTCTGGCACTCGGAACCGGCGAAAAACCGCAACCTTTTTGCTTGTTCAGGTTTTGTTAAGGAAGTTTTGCGTAGGATAAAAGGCAGGAATATATTCAGATGATCAGCATCGTTCATGGGAGACTTATGTCATAGTGTGAACGGTGTTACACTTTGGCGACAGGATAATGGTTGTTATAAGCTGTTGCCTTGAAATAGCAAGCTGTCGTTGCCTGTTGTGTAATCTTGTAGCCTTAACTGGCTGAATCCCAGATTGTACTGAATCACCGTGAGCGTATTTATCGTCTGCGGTTGGGTATGGATTGTTTCGCGTTAACCGATTCCTGGATGGAAGGTGCTATTGCTCGATGAGTGCACTGTCGGACAATTTTGTTGAAATTCGCGGGCTGACCTTTCTGCGTGGCGAACGAGTGATCTTCGACAACGTGGATATGGATATTCCCAGGGGTAAAGTCACCGCGGTGATGGGCCCCAGCGGCACGGGTAAAACAACCCTGCTGCGCCTTATTGGTGCCCAGTTGAAGCCTGATGCCGGTACGATCCGGGTCGATGGCCATGATCTGTTTGCCCAGGACCGGGAGCGCCTGTTCCAGCTGCGTCGCCGTATGGGGATGCTGTTCCAGAGTGGCGCACTGTTCACCGATCTGAGCGTCTTTGAAAATGTTGCCTTTCCGCTGCGTGTGCATACTAACCTGCCAGATCGAATGATTCGGGATATTGTCCTGATGAAATTGCAGGCAGTGGGCTTGCGCGGTGCATCTCAGCTTATGCCCAGTGAGCTGTCAGGTGGTATGGCGCGCCGTGTGGCGCTCGCCCGTGCGATTGCGCTGGATCCCGGCATGATGATGTACGACGAGCCTTTCGTCGGGCAGGATCCCATTGCCATGGGTGTGCTGGTCAAGCTGGTCAGGATGCTCAATGATTCCCTCAAGATGACGACGATTGTCGTGTCGCATGACCTGACGGAAACCGCCAGTATTGCCGATTACCTGTATCTGTTTGCCGATGGCCATGTGATTGGCAAGGGCACGCCGGAAGAAATGATGAATTCAAATGACCCTGATATCCGGCAGTTTATGAATGGTCTGCCTGATGGGCCGGTGCCGTTTCATTATCCCGGTGAGGACTATCTCACTGAATTGCTGGAGGAGGGATAATGACGGGCTTTGTCGATAGTCTGGTCAGGATCGGTCGCCTTGGTCTCACTCGCATTCAGGCGATTGGCCGCGCCGGGATGATCCTGTTTCATGCCATTTTGGGGCGTTCCCGCCACGGTTCCATGTTCCCGTTGCTGATCAAGCAACTGTATTTCGTGGGTGTTCTGTCTCTGGTCATCATTATCGTATCCGGTTTTTTCATCGGTATGGTGCTGGGGCTTCAGGGGTACAACATCCTTGTGCGTTACGGTTCTGAGCAGGCGGTCGGTCAGCTGGTGGCGCTGAGTCTGGTGCGTGAGCTGGGGCCGGTGGTGACCGGGTTGCTGTTTGCTGGCCGGGCGGGCTCTGCGTTGACGGCAGAAATCGGGCTCATGAAAGCCACGGAACAGTTGTCGAGCATGGAGATGATCGGTGTTGATCCGCTTAAGCGCATTATCGCGCCGCGGTTCTGGGCCGGTTTTATCAGTATGCCGATACTGGCCGCGATCTTTTCCATGGTGGGTATCATGGGTGGCGCCATGGTGGGAGTTGACTGGCTCGGTATCTATGAAGGCTCATTCTGGGCCAACATGCAGCAGGCCGTTGATTTCCGCAATGATGTGATTGACGGAATGATAAAAAGTCTGGTGTTTGGTTTTGTCGTGACCTGGATTGCCGTATTCCAGGGCTATGACGCCGTGCCGACATCAGAAGGTATCAGTCGGGCAACGACCCGCACGGTGGTCTACGCCTCCCTGGCTGTCCTGGGGCTTGACTTTATATTGACTGCCGTAATGTTTGGAGACCTGTAAGCGATGCGGATGCGAACGATAGAAATTGGTGTCGGCGCCTTTATTCTGGCGGGCGTGTTTGCGCTTGTCCTGCTGGCGCTGAAAGTCAGCGGCCTGTCACTCAGTGGTAACTCACAGACTTATCAGCTTCATGCGGAGTTCGATAATATCGGTTCACTGACACACCGGGCAAAGGTGTCCATGGCGGGTGTCACGATTGGTCGCGTGGTGGGTATCGAGCTGAACAAGAAAACCTATATGGCGCGGGTCACCATGGCCATCGACAGTGACGTCGACAATATTCCCATCGACAGCACTGCGGCCATTGAGACGGCAGGTCTTCTGGGTGAAAAGTATATCGGCATCAGTATCGGTGGTGCGGCAGAATTCCTGCAGCCGGGTGAGCTGTTTGATGATACCCAGTCCGCCATCGTGCTTGAAGACCTGATAGGCAAGTTCATGCTGGGTGCCGTTGGCAAGGATGATACTGCCAGCGACGATGCGTTTTGACAGAACGGCGATAGACTTAAATTAACGTGTGATCTTGACGGTTGCCAACCATGAAAATGACACAGAAACTGACTCGTATGCTGGCACTGCTGGCGGTTGTTGCACAGGTTTCCCTGCCGGTTGCCGCGGCTGAGCAAAAGCCGGAAACCGTGGCCAGCGAAGCGACCAACCGGGTACTGACGGTGCTGCGTGAAAACCGGTCAGTCTTTGAGAAAGAACCGCAGAAATACTACGTGGCGGTTGAAGAAGTCCTTGATCCTGTCATTGCCTTTGACCAGGTGGCCCGTGGTGTGATGGGGAAGTACGCGCATCGGGCGTCGCCGGAGCAGCTGAAGGCGTTTACCCAGACTTTTCGTGATAGTCTGATCGAGTTTTACGGTAAGGCCGTGATGACGCTGGATCCCTCTCGCCTGAAGCTATCCAGGGTTGATCCGGTGGCAGAAGAGCAGTTGACGGATTACCGTAACCGAAAGATCCGTTCTATTCCGGTCAACCTGAAAGTCAGCTCTGACAGTCAGGAGTACAGCTTGTCCTACTCCATGATTCAGGATGATGGCCAGTGGAAAGCGCGGAATATCATCGTTGAAGGGATCAACATCGGCGTGCAGTTCCGTAACCAGTTTGCCTCTGCCATGCAGCAGTACAAGGATGTGGGCAAGGTGATTGATAACTGGTCAGCCATCATGAAGAGCCAGGCAGAAGCCGACCAGGGGGCCTGATGAATACAGTTGAGGTTATTGCATCAGGCAAGCTAGCCTTGAAGGGCGCCGTTGATGTTGATACGGCGGCAGAACTTGAGCAGGCTGGTATGACCCTGATTGACGGGCAGGTTGCTTCTGAGTGGGAAGTGGATTTGTCAGCCGTTACCCGGGCCGACAGCGCCGCGCTGGCCTTGATGCTGTCCTGGATGCGTGATGCCGGCAAAAAACAGGTAGCGCTTAAATTTACGGGATTACCCGATGAGTTGCTGGCACTGGCCGGGGTCTGTGGTGTGGATGACCTGCTGCCAATGACCTGAGATTGCAGAAAAACTGAAAAAAACGTGTAAGAAGCGGGCTGGGCACTGGTGTTCAGCCCGCTTCTTTTATTATCATTGCTCGTTTTGTATCCGGGTTGGGATTGAGCGCCATGCAAGCAGTTGAAATCAAGACACTACTGGAAGAGCGACTGGATGACGCCGAGGTCATCGTTGCCGGTGAAGGCTGTGATTTTCAATTGACGGTGATTTCTGATCAGTTTAGCGGTGCCTTGCCTGTAAAACGCCAGCAAATGGTGTATGCCCATCTGAATGACCTGATTGCTGACGGCACGATTCACGCGGTAACCATGCGTACCTTTACCCGTGACGAGTGGGCTGCCCAGCAGTAATTCTTTTGCCAGCCTATGCTTGTTCGACGCTGCATGCTTGCGGGTTGATCAAGCTGGGTGATGGTTTCGTATTAGCTGTGTTATTTCCAGGAAGGTGAACGTGACGTCAGTTCCCGGAAATAATGCTTATCCTCGCAACAGGGGTTTCAATGGATAAGCTGATTATTACTGGTGGAGTACAACTCAATGGCGAGATCCGGATCTCCGGCGCCAAGAACTCTGCCCTGCCGATCCTGGCAGCGACGCTGCTGGCCGATGAGCCGGTGACAGTCTGTAACCTGCCGCACCTCAATGACATCACTACCATGATCGAGCTGTTTGGCTGCATGGGGATTGAACTGCTCATTGATGAAAAGATGAATGTGGAAGTGCATGCCAGCACTATCAAGCATCTCAGCGCACCTTATGAACTGGTCAAGACCATGCGTGCGTCCATCCTGGTTCTGGGGCCCTTGCTGAGCCGTTTTGGTGAGGCGGAAGTGGCATTGCCGGGTGGTTGTGCGATCGGTAGTCGTCCTGTTGACCTGCATATTCGTGGCCTGGAAGCCATGGGCGCAGATATCAAGGTTGAGGAAGGTTACATCCGCGCCAAGGCCAAGCGTCTGAAAGGTGCCCGTATTTTTATGGATACCGTCACGGTAACCGGTACGGAAAACCTGCTGATGGCCGCGGTATTGGCAGAAGGTGAAACCCTGATTGAAAACGCCGCACGTGAACCGGAAGTCGTTGACCTGGCTGAGTGCCTGTTGCGCATGGGGGCGAAAATTGAAGGCCACGGTACAGACACCATCCGTATTCAGGGCGTTGATCGCCTGCATGGCTGTGTCTATTCCGTGCTGCCGGACCGTATCGAAACCAGTACTTACCTGATTGCAGCGGCCGCAACTGGCGGGCGTATCAAGGTCAAGGATACAGAGCCGAAAATCCTGGATTCCGTGCTGACCAAACTGCAGGAAGCCGGCGCCAATGTGCAGTGGGGTGATGACTGGATCTCCCTGGACATGGAAGGCCGTCGCCCTAAAGCGATTAATCTGAAGACCGCGCCTTATCCCGCATTGCCAACTGATGTTCAGGCGCAGTTCACCGCACTGAACGCCGTCGCGGAAGGCACTGGTTCCATTACGGAAACCGTGTTTGAAAACCGCTTCATGCATGTGCAGGAAATGAAGCGTATGGGTGCGACGATTGATGTGGAAGGCAATACTGCTATTGTCACAGGTGTCTCGCAATTAAAGGCTGCACCCGTAATGGCAACCGACCTTCGTGCCTCTGCCAGCCTTGTGATTGCAGGATTGGTGGCAGAAGGCGACACCATGGTTGACCGCATTTACCACATTGACCGTGGTTATGAGTGTATTGAAGAGAAACTTCAGCAGTTGGGTGCGAAGATCAAACGTATACCAGGCTAATTGAGTATCTGGATATTCTGTCAGACACCTTGTGATCAAAAAGGTGTCTGGCATTTGTTATCTGTTTTGCGTTGCTAATGTCAGAGGGAGGAATCTTTTTTACTGCAAAAGTTGGTATTAAGCAATTTTTATTAATGTCGTTTGGAAAATAACGCAGAATAGGCTGATAGCGCTGATCAAACCTGTAAATTCAGGTTTTACTGTATTAACGACTTGACTGCCATGGAAGGGTTCTGATTTGAACGATTAAGTTGAGCCTGTCATTAATTTATCCTGACAATAGCGCCACTGCAGGTTAGATTTACACCGGCTTTCACCTGTGTTTGTATTTTTCCATCAATATCCACCATCAAGCCTGAGACCGCGGCCTTAAAGGATGCTTCCAGTTTCATGGTACTTGCATTGGCGGTCATTTTCTGACTCTCAATATTGAGTATTGCGCCATTAATACTGATACCCGTCGGTGTCAGCTCTATTTTGCTGTCTCCGGCTTGCAGGGTGATTCCAAGCGGGGACTCAATGGTCACTTGACCCTTGGCGTTGATGGATGTTTCCGCTGCCGAAATTACGTTAATGGCTCCGCTTGATTCACAGGTGTAATCCCCCCCCGTTTTCACCCATGCCGCAGCTTCTGTCTCGAGGCTCATGTCTTCCTTTGATTTCATGACCAGTGTTTTTTCTACTTCTGTCAATGACTCTCCTGTCACGGTCATGTGAGCGTTATTTTTTACCTGTAGTCGCATGTCCTTTTGCGCCTGTATGAACAGTTCTTCGCTATCTTTGATATCGCACACGCGAAATATATGACCGTCCTCTTCTTGCCCGTTAGGCGTTGAGCGGGTTTTTAATAGAAACGTATCTGCCGTCACCTCGACAGCTTTGTTAATGGCCGTATAAAGGGAGCCGGCGACAAAAGGCTGATCCGGATCACTATCAAAAAAATCTATCACGACCTGTTGTCCAATTCTTGGCAGAATCGTACTGCCAAAACCCTCACCGGCAAGGGCGTGCCTGACAGGTAACCAGCAGGGAAATTCACCGTTTTTATCCCAATGAAAGACAACCTGGACACGGCCGGTATCATCGGAGTGTACCTCTTCACCATCAGGGCCGACTACCGTACCCTTTTGCGGGCCATTCATCTTTTTTCTTAACAGGGGACAGCTTCGAAAGACCGATGATTCAGGAAAACAGGTAAACGTGTTTGTATAGTCGATATCATCGGTTGAGGTGGGTTCATTTTGAGAACATTGATGTTCCAGGGTCGAAATAATATGGATACCATTCTGATCCTCATCCGGATGTTCTGCCAGGGTAAACTGGAGACCTGCATGCAGATCGGGCAGCACACTGCTGCTGGTGGCCGTGTATCGCACAGACTCATGATGCTCCATGCACTGTAGTGCGGTTTGATCCAATGTCTCCTGGTTGGTTCGGCGACTCTCCCATCGCAGGCAGGGTGCAATGCCGCAGGGGTCGGAGGGTGTGATACAGCGGCTGATAATCGGCTGACCCAGGCCGGGATCATAACCTGTATACTCCCAGTTCCCGCTACCAATGGTGTTTTTGGGTATCCATGAATTGACACAGGGTTCGTCTTCTATATCTTCACCTTTATCGGAAAACAGGATCTCTTCCTCCTCCAGTGATGACTGCTGGAAACCCTGGTTATCATTCGCCACGATCATTTCATGGCCGTCTTCATCGCTAACAAAGTAGAAGTGATAACCCTCTTCAAATAATAACCGGGTGATAAAGTCATAATCGTTTTCTTGATACTGTATACACAGGGGTTTTATGGTATCTGCCTGTGTCACAAACGTCAGTTTAGGTTCGAAAGTATACCCATCAATAACCTGCTGTATTATGTCAGCCAGTGACATTTCCTGAAAAACACGACAATTGAACGTTTCTTTTAATAAATCCAGCCATGGAACTACCGTGACTTCCCAACAATACATATCGATGCCAGGTATTTGTGGCCGTGCACGAAAAGAGCGCACAATCCCATGGCACAAGGTATACGTACTTCTTTCCCGTTCTGTATCTTCTTCGAGATCCTCGAACAGATCATCGTCATCCTCGTCATCGTCATCCATAAAGAAGTCACAGACTATATCCAGGACACTGTCTTCCTCCTCAGCCTCTTCAAACCTGGAGTAAAGAAAGCAACCCTGACTGCCGAGGAGCTCACTATCCATGACATCCTCCGTCAGAATCGTTGCCCTGGCAATAAAAGGTTCATTGATCGACTCAGAAATATTCAGTGCTATCGCTATATATTCCTCGCCGGTGGAAACCCTAAAGCAGAGAGACGGAGTCGATTCACCTTCCTCTTCGTCTTCGTCTTCGTCTTCTTCAAACACCTCGAATATGGTTATCGCCGCTTCTGAAACAACCTCTTCGGCTGAGGGTTCAGC
>NZ_BAAJPA010000022.1:0-54319 GCF_057552235.1 Kistimonas ophiarachnellae
CACATCCAGCGTTGTTGTCCCCACGGTAGAAGCATTGCCGGTGTCAGCCACAGCGACTGGCGCATCATTGGTACCCGTGACCGTGATAGTGACCGTCGAGGGTTCACTGGTGGCATTGCCTTCACCGGAATCATCAACCGCTACATAGGTAAACGTGACCTGACGGGTTTCTCCTGCGGCCAGGTCCTGGAAGTCACTGCCCGGATTGAAACTGAAGGTGCCGTTATCATTATTGGTAACCGAACCTTCAGTCGGCTGGGTCAGGATATTGAATGTATGGGTATCACTCAGGTTGGCATCGGTAGCACTGAAATTACCAGAGACCGCACCACCATCTTCCACTGCCGAATTTACACTAACAAGTTCTGCTACCGGCTGATAGTTGGAACCACTGACGGTGATCGTCGCGGTGGCTGTTGACGTCACACCCTCATCATCACTCATGGTATAGCTGACAGTTACCGTGGCACTTTCGCCAATAGCCAGGTAATCAAAATCACCCGCCGGATTGAATTCCAGTCGATTATTAACGATCTGAACGGAACCACCATTGGTAGTGCGGCTGCCATCGCTATCGGTTATTCCGGTAATGGTCACTGCATCCAGACTGAAGTTGGCCGCAGTATCATCACTGTCTACATCGGTATCGTTGGCAAGTACATCCAGCGTCGTTGCACCCACGCTAGAAGCATTGCCGGTGTCAGCTACAGCGACTGGCGCATCATTGGTACCCGTGACCGTGATAGTGACCGTCGCCGGTTCACTGGTGGCATTCCCTTCACCGGAATCATCAACCGCTACATAGGTAAACGTGACCTGGCGGGTTTCTCCCGCGGCCAGGTCCTGAAAGTCATTGCCCGGATTGAAACTGAAGGTGCCGTCATTGTTGTTGGTCACCGTGCCTTCAGCTGGCTGGGTCACGATGTTGAAGGTGTGGGTATCGGTGGTGTCTGCATCCGTGGCACCAAAGTTGCCCGTTACCGCAGCACCATCTTCCGTGGCACTGACACTCTCAACCACAGCTGTCGGTTTATCGTTGGTACCGGTAATCGTAATTGTGACCGTCGCGGGTTCACTCGTGGCATTCCCTTCGCCGGAATCATCAACCGCTGCATAGGTAAACGAGACCTGACGGGTTTCTCCAGCCGCCAGATCCTGGAAGTCATTACCCGGGTTGAAACTGAAGGTGCCGTCATTGTTGTTGGTCACCGTGCCTTCAGCTGGCTGGGTTAAGATGTTGAATGTATGGGTATCAGTCGTATCTGCGTCCGTGGCACCAAAGTTGCCCGTTACCGCAGCACCATCTTCCGTAGCACTGACACTCTCAACTTCCGCTGTCGGTTTATCGTTGGTACCGGTGATCGTGATAGTGACCGTGGCCGGTTCACTGGTGGCATTCCCTTCACCGGAATCATCAACCGCTACATAGGTAAACGTGACCTGACGGGTTTCTCCCGCGGCCAGATCCTGGAAGTCACTGCCCGGATTGAAACTGAAGGTGCCGTCATTGTTGTTGGTTACCGTGCCTTCTGCCGGCTGGCTCACGATGTTGAAGGTGTGGGTATCGGTGGTGTCTGCATCCGTGGCACCAAAGTTGCCCGTTACCGCAGCACCATCTTCCGTGGCACTGACACTCTCAACCACCGCTGTCGGTTTATCGTTGGTACCGGTGATCGTAATCGTGACCGTGGCCGGTTCACTG
Source organism: Kistimonas ophiarachnellae (assembly GCF_057552235.1). Taxonomy (NCBI): domain Bacteria; kingdom Pseudomonadati; phylum Pseudomonadota; class Gammaproteobacteria; order Oceanospirillales; family Endozoicomonadaceae; genus Kistimonas; species Kistimonas ophiarachnellae. Next base: position 1,703 of record NZ_BAAJPA010000022.1, read on the forward strand.
GTGGCATTCCCTTGACCGGAATCATCAACCGCTACATAGGTAAACGTGACCTGACGGGTTTCTCCCGCGGCCAGGTCCTGGAAGTCACTGCCCGGATTGAAGCTGAAGGTGCCGTCATTGTTGTTGGTTACCGTGCCTTCTGTCGGCTGGGTCACGATGTTGAAGGTGTGGGTATCGGTGGTATCTGCATCCGTGGCACTGAAATTGCCGGTCACTGCCGCACCATCTTCCGTGGCACTGACACTCACTACTTCGGCGGTGGGCTTGTCATTAGTACCGGTGATCGTAATCGTGACCGTGGCCGGTTCACTGGTGTTGTTTCCGAGACCGGAATCATCCACCGCCACATAGGTAAACGTGACCTGACGGGTTTCTCCCGCGGCCAGATCCTGGAAGTCACTGCCCGGGTTGAAACTGAAGGTGCCGTCATTGTTATTGATAACCGTGCCTTCAGCAGGCTGGGTCAAGATATTGAATGTGTGGGTATCGGTGGTATCTGCATCCGTTGCACTGAAATTGGCACTCACTGCAGCGCCATTAGCAGCAACATTGACACTGACGACTTCTGCCGTGGGCTTGTCATTGGTACCGGTGACCCTAACGGTCACTGTGGCCGGTTCACTGGTGGCATTTGCCTCACCGGAATCATCCACCGCTACATAGGTAAACGTAACCTGACGGGTTTCTCCTGCGGCCAGATCCTGGAAGTCACTGCCTGGATTAAAGCTGAAAGTACCATCATTGTTATTGATGACCGTCCCTTCAGCCGGCTGGGTCAGGATGTTGAATGTATGAGTATCGGCTGCGTCTGCATCTGCGGTACTGAAGCTGCCGGTCATCCCGGTGCCATCTTCAGTAGCACCGACCATGACCATTTCTGCAGTGGGCCTGTCGTTCGTACCTGTAATCGTAATCGTTGCGGTTGATTCAGAGCTGGCACCCTCATCATCTTCAACCACATAACGCACTGTTACAGTCGCGGTTTCACCCGCCGCCAGATAATTGAAATCATTACCCGGATTAAACTCCAATTGATTATTGGTGACTGTTGCCGTACCTCGTCCAGATACCGGATCACCAGAATCATTGATAACCTCAACCGTACGGAGAATCATGTTCTCTGCATTATCATTAAGATCCGGGTCTTTATCGTTGGCGATCACATCAACAGTGAGCACTTCATGTTCAGTACCCGCTAACGCTGTATCGGTACCTTCATACAGCTGGAACTCATCCATGCCGGTATAGGCGCCACCATTGTTATCGGTAATATCTATTTTGAAGAACCGGAACTCTGCCGACTCTGACAAGGTAAACTGTTTCGTTTCCCTCGGGGACCAGTCCGTCACGGCGGAGCGGCTGTCAATCACTGTGAAATTGACACCATCATTACTTCCCAGCAGTTGCCACTCTGATGGCTCCCGACCGGCTGCCTGCGCAATGCTCTTGATGGAATACTGCAAGATGCTTGTTGCTGCAGGCAATTCAACCTGCAACCAGCCAGAGCTCCCCTGGGTCGCCCAGGAATTGGTGTTGTTAGTCGCAGAAGCATCCACCTGATCAAAGGCACGATACGCTGCAAAACTGTCACTCAACTGCCCACTGGCCGTAATGGTATAGCCCTGCTCATCCGCTGAATTGAGTACAGGAATCAGTCCCTCATCACTGAGTGCAGAATCCGCGCTGGCAACGGGCGCATCATTGGTACCGGTGACAGTAATCGTGACGCTGGATTCAGAGAGTGCACCCTCATCATCAGACATCATGTAGCGAACCGTTACCGTCGCGGTTTCACCTGTAGCCAAGCCATCAAAATCATTACCAGGATCAAAACGGAGCTCATTATTGACAATGCTGACACTGCCTTGACCGGAAAGCGTATTCCCCTCGTCATCCACAATCCGTACGCTGTCGAGAGAGAAACTAGCCGACGAATCCGAATGATCGATGTCTGTATCATTCGCCAGCACATCAATGGTCAGCACTTCATTCTCATGTCCGCTGGCTGTATCAGCTTTTGCTACAGGTAGACTATTGGTTCCTGTTACGGTGATGGTTGCGATTGCCTGTGATCGTGCACCGGCGTTGTCTGAAATGTCATACTGAACACGGATCGTCGCTGTCTCACCGGATGCGAGGTATGAAAAATCACTATCGGGGCTGAACTGCAGTCGATTATTGACGACAATGACACTGCCATGTCCCGTTAATGGATCACCATTGTTGTCAACAATAGTGGCGCTCTCAAGCGTGAGGGAATCCCCTGCATCTGCATCCTTATCATTGGCAAGCACATCCAATAATACAGGACTCGCTTCTGCAGTCGTCGCACTCTCAGCCATAGCCACGGGGCCATCATTACTGCCTGTTACAGTAATGGTCAATGAACCTTGACCGGTTCCACCATGGTTATCCTGCACCTGGTAAGTGACGGTGACAGTTGCCTGTTCGCCGTCAGCCAGGAAGTCAAAATCCGTTCCCGGATCGAACTGGATGCTATTGCCAACCTGACTGACCGTCGCACTGGACAACGTGATCGCCGTATTCTGTTGATCTACCGCGCTGGCAAGGTTGATTGTCCCGCTCTTTAAGCTCAGCGTATCGGTGCTATCAACATCTTTGTCGTTGTGAATGACATCGACAGTGATACTGCTGTTTTCCGTTATCTGAGCCGTGTCGAGAAGAGCTACAGGCCCATCATTGGAGCCTGTGACTGTCACTGTCACCGTACCAATGGTACTGGCAGCATTGGCGGCTCCGGAACTGTCTATCGCTTCATAGGTAAACGTAACCTGACGGGTTTCGCCCAAAGCCAGATCCTGAAAATCGTTACCGGGATTAAAGCTGAAGGTTCCATCATGGTGGTTGATGACCGAACCTTCCTGCGGGCTGGTTAGCAGGTTGAATGTGTGCGTATCTGATGTATCAAGATCAGTGGCGCTGAAAGAAGCAGTAATGGAACCATTGTCTTCTACCACATGAGTGACAGAAACAGGCTCAGCTACTGGCCTGTCATTCGTGCCTTTAACGACAATTCGCGCTGTCGATTCCGATGTCATACCGCCACTGTCAGACATCACATAGCGCACGGTGACCACTGCGGATTCCCCCACAGCCAACGAATCAAAATCATTGCCAGGATCGAACTGCAGCCGGTTATTGACGACCGTCACCGCCCCCTGGCCGGTTACAGGGTTGCCATCACTATCAACAGTCTCAACCGTATTCAGGGTAAATGTGCTGGATCCGCTGTTGTTATCCGGATCAATATCATTGGCCAGTACATCAACTGACAGCACTTCATGCTCGGTGCCTACAGAATCGGTATTGGTTCCTTCAAACAACTGGAATGCATCCAGCCCGGTATAGCTGTCGCCATTATTGTCGGTAATATCAAGGCGGAAATAACGATACTCAGCCGGTTCAGACAATGTATAAGTACGCGTTTCCCGCGAAGCCCAACCGGTTTCAGCGGTTTGCGTGTCAACAACCACAAAATTGACACCATCATTACTGGCCAGCAGTTGCCACTCTGACGGTTCCCTGCCTACCGTCTGGGCTATCCCTGTCAGCGAATACTGCATGACGCTGTGAGCATTCGCCAGTTCCACCTGTAACCAGCCTGATTGACCCGCTGTTGCCCATGAATTCACATTGTTGGCAGCTGATGCGTCAACATTATCCATGGTTTTCCAGGCAGCAAAATGACTGGACAACTCACCACTGCTGGTAACCCGAATGCCCTCGTCACTGGCTGAGGAGAGAGCCGGAATCAATCCCTCTTCGCTGAGCGGAAAATCCGCTTTGGCAACCGGTGCATCGTTGGTACCTGTCACAGTAATCGTGGCAGTGGATTCGGCACTGGCGCCTTCATCATCTGACATGACGTAGCGCACGGTAACCGTTGCCGTTTCACCCGCTGCCAGGTAATTGAAATCATTCCCCGGATTAAACTCGAGCTGGTTATTGACGATTCTCACACTACCGTTGCCGGTTAGCGGATCTCCGTTGCCATCGACAAGCTGCACAGTATCGAGCGAGAAGCGGGATGAATCATCGTTATGATCAACATCCGTGTCATTCGCCAGTACATCCAGCAACAGGGTTTCGTGTTCATGCCCTGTACCGTTATCCACACTGGCAACCGGTGCGTCATTGGTGCCTCTGACCGTGATCGTGACAGTAGCTGCTTCGCTTTGAGAATTTGCATTGCCGGAGTCATCAACAGCTTCATAAGTAAACGTTATTTGTCGTGTTTCTCCGGTCGCCAGGTCATCAAAGGCAGTACCCGGATCAAAGCTGAAGGTGCCATCATGATTATTGATGACTGTTCCCTGTGGAGGATGGGTCAGCAGGTTAAATACGACGGTGTCAGATGTATCAGGATCCTGCGCGGAGAATCGGCCAGTTACTGTTGAACTGGAAGCAGCATCCAGTACAACACTGAGGTCACTTGCTGTTGGCCTGTCATTGGTTCCCGTTACAGTAATGGTCACCGTGGCAGGTTCACTGACGGCATTTTCTGCGCCTGTGCTATCTACCGCTTCATAGGTAAATGTCACCTGTCGTGTTTCACCTGCCGCCAGGTCCTGAAAGCCAGAAGACGGATTAAAGCTAAAGGTGCCATCATTATTATTAACAACCTGACCTTCCCGGGGTTGTGTCAGGATATTAAAGGTATGTGTATCAAGCACATTGACATCATTAACACGGAAACTGCCGGTTAGCGCAGTACCGTCTTCTACGGCATCAGTGATGGCAACCACTAAAGCTTCCGGCTGGTTATTCGTACCGATAACGGTCAACACCACCGTTGCAGGAATACTCTGAGCATTGGCAGTGCCTGAATCATCAACCGCTTCATAGGTAAACGTAACCTGCCGTCTTTCGCCATAAGACAGATCCGTGAAATCTGTCCCGGGATAAAAACTGAAGGTACCGTCTTGGTTATTAGACACCGTACCCTGTGAAGGCTGGCTCAGGATATTGAATGTGTGAGTGTCTGATATATCTGCATCGGTTACCCGGAAATGTCCGGATACGACGGAACTGTCTTCAGAGAGCGGATCAACATTCACCACTTCCGCAACGGGACGGTCATTGGTACCCGTGATCGTCAATGTGACCGTGGCAGGTGCAGTACCGGGAGCACCGGTTTCATCAACAGCCTCATAGACAAACCTGACTTGTCGTGTTTCTCCTGCCGCCAGGTCCCTGAAATCATCACCGGGCTCAAAGCTGAAGGTGCCATCCTGGTTATTAGTGACATGCCCTTCATCAGGCTGACGGAGGATGCGGTAATGGTAGGGATTGGTATCAAACTCTTCTATGGCGGAAAAAGCACCGATGGTCGCTGACAGATCATCAACCGCATCCAGCTCTACGTCTTGCGCGCGAGCGGTTTCCCTAACCCCTGTGATGGTCAGAGTCAGAATGCCATTATCCGTTTCAGGCTGCATGGCATTGTCCTGAACCGTATAACTGATCTGTACCCTGGCCGTTTCCCCAATCGTGAGAAAATCAAAATCCTGCCCCGGATCAAACTCAATCCGGTTGTCTTTCTGAATAATTTGCGAGGTATCCAGAGAAATCGCTTTACCATCACCATCACGGGCAGACATCAGCGTGACAGAACCTGGCTGGATAGTTAGCTGATCATTACTGTTTTTATCCGTGTCATTGGCAACAACATCAACGCCAAAAATACTGTTTTCACTGAGCGTCCCGATATCATTCACGGCCACCGGGGCATGGTTTACCATGACCGTGCTCTTTGTTGTGGGTTCTTCTTCTGCATCCTGCTCATTGATATCATTGATATCCTTGATACCAATGTCATCAATTTCCACCAGGAGCGATGTAATACGCTCTTCTTCTTTCAGGCTTTCATCCTCCCGGCTCTCCTGGACATCCACTTCCTGGAGCGGGGTGTCAGCCACTTCTGGTAACAGCAGAGGGTCTGGCGATGCCGGAGAATCCGGCAACAATAGGGTTTGTGAAGCCTGGCTGCTACTGAACCGGTCATCCTGTCGCGCCTGGTCACTAAATGAACCGCGCCTTTCAGAATCCGACTCAGCTGAGGGCGCTGACGGGATGGTGGGATCAGGCTCAGAACGGTAGACCCAGCTTTCCTGATTCTTTTGAAAGCCGGAATCGGGATACTGCAGCTCTTCCTGGGGCAGCCCTTTCTGTAAGTCAGGATTAGTCACAAAAACCTGAGACTCAGGGCTTCCATCGAATGCTGGTTGCTCAGCAAAATCCTGAGGTTCTGGGCTTCCATCAAATGCAGGTTGCTCAGCAAAATCCTGAGGTTCTGGGCTTCCATCAAATGCAGGTTGCTCAGCAAAATCCCCAACTGATGGGCCACCCTCTGGGCCTACAGAACTTGATCCCTGCTGATCAGAGGCAGGCTGTGATGACGTCTGTAGTTCAGCGCCCTGCTTCTTTTCAACCTGATTGTCGACCTTCTCAGAATGTTCGCCGGAGGATGGGGTACCGGAAGTTTCCCCGGCATCCCTGGATGGTTCATCTGCCATAACAACTCCTTGTCATCGAAATAAGCATTTCGACCGTTATTTCCTTTATAACTATTTGAACAGGTATTCTTTAAGGCAACGTTTAAAATCCATCTTTTAATTTTAGTTTCAATAAAACCTCGTCTTAAGGGTCAGACTAAAAGGACAATCAAATTCAAAAGCCCTGAAAAACCAAATCTTCTCCCCAAAAACCAAACTACAATATAGAAATAACCATTCGTTTTTTAATTTAAAAAATGCTGATCAATATTCAAATCACCGTTATTCCATCAATTGTTGATAATCCCTGATTCGGATCCTATGGCGGAAAGATTGATAAAATCCAGAACAAATATTTGGGCCATTTGCCCATTCGTCCGGTCTTTTACTGATATTTCCGTATTACCAGTAACAGTGGTCAGATCCAGACAGGATTCAATGGTGTCCGCAAAAAAACAATTTATCTTTATAAGCTTAGATTCACATATGTAGTCGTCGGCAATACCTATGAGATAAATATCAGCCACTTGATTATTTATAAGATTACAAACAACGCTATTTTTCATTAATTAGCGAATTAGCCAAAAAACCAGAAGAAACAATCCTGGTGCAAAAAAGCCAAGAAGTGCTCCCGATTCACGATCTCCCCATCGCTTCTCGGAAAATTCACCCATCCAGTAACAAGACACTATCCATGCGATAATGGCCACTGTCACTAAAAACCAACCTACCGGACTGAGCCCGGAAAAAAGTGCAATTATGTCCATTCATCGACTCCTTCTACCTTAAAAATGCTCGCATCCATTATGGCAAAACAATGGAAAATAGAAGTGATTAATTTAGTGAGCGTTAGAGGACATCAAGTTAACATTATGAGCGGATCATTTTTACTCAAATTTTATTATTTTTAAAAATATAAAAACCAATAATTATATTAATTAGAAATAAAAACGAGATTTTATTTTATTCCCAATAGCACATGCGGATCCTGTTACTTTAAGAATCCGCATTTATGTGAATAAAATCGCTACTTTTTCATGAGTTCGCAGGGTGTTTTACGATTAACGGAGCCGGTGAACCAGGCAATATCATAAACATCCGCCTGCTTTGCCAAAGCAGGCTCTTCATTATCCATGACTTCAACAAACCCAAGTGTTACCAGTTTGGCTTGCCCATTCAACTGGGCAACATAACGTGGAACCCCGACATCCCTGCGGGCATGAAATGCACCAGCCAGCAAAGCCACTCCCCGTTCACGAAGCAGCAGACTCTCAGCCATACGGGTATCTCGAGCCTGCTGGATACGTGTCATGGCATCCAGCATGGTGTCATCGGCCATGCCACAGTGCGATTCACGAATCTGTTCACGAATCTTCGCGATTGCAGCGTCATTGAGTATTGCCCTGGATGGCGTCGCTTTTTCGCGATAAATCTGCATCAATTCATCACGATCCATATTGGCAGAGCGGACAGGCACCTGGTTCGCAATCGCCCAGGCAACAATGGGGCCGTAATATTCCCAGGTCCAGTTCTTGTCCCAACCGATCGTATCGCGCAGTTCATCAGAAAACGGCAGTTTTCTGGCATAAGCCTTGTCCATACCTGCCTGCTGACCAGGACGCAACATCTCAAGGCTTAACTGCTTCAACCAGCCAGCCTGGTATAGCGCCTGAAGCACTTCCAACTGATAGGCATGATGCGAGGCATTGTCGTGTCGTTCGCCAAGGATGACATAATCTGATGTGGCCAATGTAGTTAACAGGTCTGGCTGGGTCAGCGATTGACCTGTTTCGACAACCCGGATGCGCTGTGATTCCCGCGGTTTTTCCTGAGACAAAACACTACAGGCAGAAATCCCCAGAACCAGGCAAGCTGCCGTAAAACCTTTTAAAAGGTGGGAAACCGTCATCAATATTATCCTTCTGACATCGCAACAAACGTACTGTGAGGATAGATTCCATCCAGCCCGCTCAAACCTCATTTCTGGATAACAGCCAAACCGTTATTCAGCCACAACCAGCGGATAACCATGCACCGGATGCGCCATAATCATGGCCCGGATATCGAATACCGACTGAATGGTTTCCTGAGTCAGCACTTCTGCCGGGCAGCCATCCGCACATTTCTTACCATTTTTCAGAATCACAATGCGATCCGCATACTGAGCGGCAAGATTCAGATCGTGCAGGATAACAATGACCCCGACGCCCTGGCTGGCAAACGCACGGGCAACAGCTAACGTCTGATGCTGATGCCGCGGATCCAGCGCAGAGGTTGGTTCATCCAGCAGCAATACCCGGTTACCCACCAGTGGTGGTTCCCAGATCTGGGCCAGAACCCTTGCCAGATGAACACGCTGCTTCTCACCGCCTGACAAGTGAGTGTAATTGCGATTCGCCAGATGCAAAGCATCCACTTCGACCAGCGCCCGACGGCAAATATCCTGATTATGTTCCCGGCTGCTGGTGTGAGGTGTCCGCCCCATCTGCACGACTTCATTCACCGTGAAGGAGAAATTCAGGGAGGAAGACTGGGGAAGTATTGCCATCTGCAATGCGCATTCCAGCGGCGCCCAGTCTGCTACCAGTTTTTCGCCCAGAAAAACCTGACCCTTTTCTGGCAGATATTCATTCGTAACAGCACGGAACAGCGTGCTTTTTCCGGCGCCATTGGGACCCAGCACCGCAACGACTTCACCGGCGCTGAGCGTTAACGAAACATCGGACAATAATTCCCGGGAACCCCGTCTGACGGAAACGCCATCAATATTCAAACAGATCATCTTCAACCGATCCTGTTGCGCTGCTGCCAGAGGAGAGAAATAAAGAAGGGCGCACCGAGCAATGCGGTGACAATACCAATCGGCAACTCCGCAGGGGTAATCACAATACGGGCAATAATGTCAGCAACCAGCAGGATCATCGCACCCAGCAGGCAAGAAGAAGGCAGCAGCCAGCGATGGTCCGGGCCAATGGAGAGTCTTACCAGATGAGGCACCACCAGTCCGACAAAACCAATCATGCCCGCTACAGCAACTGCCACGCCCACACCCAACGCAGTAATCAGGATCAGTTGCAGCTTGAGTTTCTGTACATCCTGCCCCAGATGCCGGGCTTCAGATTCCCCCAGTAACAGGGCATTCAGACCACGCGCCTTGCTAATCAATAAGAATTGCAGGGGAATAAGGCAGGACGCCGCCATGATGATGGTCTGCCAGTTCCCGCTGGCAAGGCTGCCCATCTGCCAGAAGGTCATGTTACGTAGCATGGTGTCGTCGGCCACATAATTCATCAGGCCAATGCCCGCGCCACTCAGGGCGCTAACCGCGATGCCTGCCAGCAGCATGGTGGCTACAGAAGTACCCTGGCTGGTTGTACCGATTCGATAGACCAGCAAGGTTGATGTGAATCCACCGACAAACGCGGCAACAGACACGGTATACGCCTGGAATAACTCGGTCACGGAAACCAGCCAGGTGCCGCCCAGAACAATACCCAGCCCAGCCCCCAGTGCCGCGCCACTGGAAACACCGATGATACTGGGATCGGCCAGCGCATTCCTGAACAACCCCTGCATGGCGGCGCCGCAGGCTGCCAGGCTGCTGCCAACCAGCACGCCCAGCAATGTCCGGGGAAGACGAATCGCTTCAACAATCAGCTGTTGCTGTCGGTCAGGTTCAACGGAAATAAGCCCCAGACGGTACATCAGGATATCCACGGTATCTGCCAGTGACACCGGAATCGGTCCCGTACCAATAGACAGCAGCATAACCAGGGGTAAAAGTATCAGCAGTCCCGTAAAAAAAAGACGGGCCTTTTTTTCTCTATCCATTGCGTAAAACAACTCTCAAACAACCCGACCGGTAAATAGCGCAACCATGACGACATTCCGGCGGGCGATACCCTGCTATCTGTTCCGGGGACAGGGATTATGCCCTGCCCTCCTGCCAGCATTCAGTATCAGGTGACTGAAGAGGAACCCAGTATAGATGTAAGCGCTGATATTCCTGACGCTTTTAACATGCGATTTACATAATACTTACAGAAGCCATCAGTAATAGGCATGAACACCTGTACATTGCACGATCTCGCAACAGACAAAATCAGCTTTCCGGATAAAACTCGGTGGCCAGCGCAAGTGCAGCCTCACCCACGCGAGGTCCCAGTCCGCCGACCAGCAATGAGCCATCCACAGGCACAAAACGTTTGTTCATACCGGCAGGGGTCATGGCCAGCCCCGGCTGCATAGCCAGTATCCTGGATTCATCGGGTGCTTCATGGGACGACTGAGTAATCAGAATAAGATCCGGCTGCATCGACAATACCGCTTCGTCGGATACCTGACGGAAACGCTCAAAATGGCTGGCAGCCACATTGGTTCCACCGGCCAGTTGAATCAGCGTATCTGCGGTCGTGCCAGCACCCGCCACCATGGGCGTGCCATTATGAGATAAGAACAACAGCACCCGGGGCTTCTCGCCCTTGAACCTGGCTTTGGCTGCATCAATATCCTGCTGGATTTTGGCCCGCAGCTGACCACCTTCCCGGGTTTTATCCAACAAGGCAGCCGTCTGTTCAATCCGGTGATACAAATTCTGCAGTGAGGCATCCGTGGTCAGGATATCCACTTTTACCGCCGTCGCCTGCAACTGCTTAATGACTGGCGGGGGACCCATTTCATCAGAACCAATCACCCGATCCGGACGCAGAGACAATACGCCTTCCGTCGACAGCGCGCGGTGGTAACCGACTTTTGGCAGTTCATGTACGGCTTCAGGCTGCTGGCTCGTGACATCCACGGCCACAACCTGCTCTCCGGCACCCAGGGCGTAGACCAGTTCCGTCACACTGCTGCCGACCGTGACAATACGCGGTGTTTCTGCAGCCTGTGCAACCGTCATCACTGCCAGGCTGATCGCGGCTGTGACTGACCTGAGCGGCTTCAACCACTGGGACTTCCGAAGCGTAACCATGATTACCGTGCATCCTCCATCTGAATCTGTGCAGCCGTCATATTATTTTGTTGCAGGAACGCCAACAGCTGAACCAGGCGCTCCATGGGTACATTGCGATCGCCGGCAATCATCAGCGGACGCTCCGGTTGACTGGCAACGCGCTGCTTCAATGCTGAGGCAAACGCATCCCAATCGGAGAACCGCTGACCGTCGATGGCCCAGCCTTCATCCCCGGGCATCAGGTTGACGGCAAGCGTATCCGGTTCCTGCAGGGTGACAGCCGCTTCAGCACCCGCTTCGGGCAGATCCACCTTCAGCACATTAGGCGCAACATTCGCCGTGAACATCAGGAACACCATGACAATGAAGATGACATCCAGCAGGGGCGTCAGGTCAGGCAGCAGTGAACCCTGGGGTTCATCATTATGGGAAATGCTGATCATGCCGCCCGTTCCCGAAAGGCCACCACCCGACCATCATCACTCATGCCGTTTTCGGTCATGTTGACGCCTTCCAGCAGCAGGTTGACGTGGTTGAGAACAAATTCGAGCCGACCAATATAGTGGTTAGACCACAGGGTGAAGCCATGGCTGGCCGCCAGTGAAGGAATTGCAATGATCAAACCAAAGGCCGTCGTATACATGGCGACCCAGAGACCATCCGCCAGCACCGCCGGCGTGACAGGACCGGTGCTCATGGCCATGCCCTGGAACATGTCGATCATGCCGATTACTGTGCCCAACAGGCCAATCATCGGGCTCAATACACCGATCAGCATCAGGAAACGCAGCCAGGCCTGCAGACGCTGACGCTGACGCAGCAGCCAGAGACCAGCCACTTCTTCGCGCACGGCTTTTCCGCTACCGGCATGGCTCAGCAATACCGCCACCCCCTTACTCAGGCAGTGTCCCTGTGTGCACAGGTTGGCGCACAGATCATTCTGGCGATTCTCGGCCCGATGCTTCTGAACATTCTCCATCATGCCCCGCACCCGGCGCTGGCTGAGCGACGGAAGCATCAGGTAAGTGAGCATCCGCTCAAGGATAAACGCAAGTGACAGGCAGGAAAGTACGATCAGCGGCCAGCTGACGGGCCCCAAACGTGAGAGATATTCTTGCCACATAATGAATTACCTGTATCTAACAAACTCAAAAAATGGTTTTGGTACAAAACGAATAAAGTGGATAGTGAATAAAAGGCCTATCCGCGCCGTCCCTTCAGGGCAAACACAACGGGCATATGAACCCGTGACAACCGGGCAACCCCATCGCGACTGCCGGGCATAAATTCCAATGCCGCCACCCACTTCAGTGCGGCGCGGTCCAGCAGGGCAAATCCGGAGGATTCCACCACCTTCAGATCCATGGTGTTTCCCTGTTCATCGACAATGGCTTCCACCAGCACCTTGCCTTCCTGGTTCCGGCGCTGGGCAGCCCGCGGATAGTTCAGCGGATCTGGCGTACTGCGGAACATCGGATCGGTAACGACGACAATGTCATCCGCCACACCGGTGTTCTCTGCCTCTACGGTTGTGGTTTGCTCAGCGGCCAGCTGTTGTTCCTGAGCCACTGTCTGCTCAACCACTTCCGGTTTCTTCTCAGCGACTTCCACCGGTTCCTTTTTGGGCTCCGGCTGTTTTACCGGCTCAGGCTTCGGCTCTGGCCGCTGCACAATGCGTGACTCTTCAACAATCTTTTGGGGTTTCGGCGGTTTGACCGGCTCCGGTTCCGGCTCTGGCTTAACCGGGGTTTCCTGCTGCACAACGGCGGGTTGCTGAACCGCCGCAAAACTGACACTGACACTGACCGGCGCAGCCAGTGCGCCCAGCGAGGTATTCGCCTGCGCCTGTTTTTCCGGCAGGGTCAGCAGTAACGCAACATGCACACCCACCGACACCACCAGCATCAGCCAGACACTGGCCCTGCCACTGCTGTAAAAGCCCTCAAGGGCCCGGGAGGTGAATGAATTCTGGTTCATGGATCGATCCTGCACCTGGCCGCGGGTTACAGCGACCAGCTACATATAAAGCATTTAAAAACAGGCGACATCATAACCAAAGCGTATATTCGCAGCAACAAAAATACAAATGAGAATGATTTGCGTTTGACGCATGTCAACGATATAGTGCGCCCCATTCACGATAATTCACACAACACACAATCGACCCTTACGAGTTGCTGACACGGGGAAAATGATGAAGTTCAAGCGCACCTTGCTGGCTACCGCCGTCATGATGGCGACGGCGACACAGGCGATGGGAGAAGAAACGGTTCAAACGGGCAAAGCCTCGATGCTGGACCAGGTCACCGTCACTGCCACCCGGACCGAGAAGCAGCTGAAAGATGTGGCAGCCAGTGTCACTGTTATCCACAGCGAGCAGATCGAAAAAGAGATGGCGCGTAATATCAAGGATATGCTGCGCTATGAGCCCGGTGTGCAAGTTGGCACTGAAGGACGTACGGGCATCAAGGACATCAATATCCGGGGTCTGGGCGACAACCGTGTCAAAATTATGGTTGATGGCATCAGCCAGCCCCAGTCTTTTGACTCCGGCTACACCTATCTGCAATCCCGCCGCAACTTCATTGATGTGGACACGTTGAAGGCCGTCGAAATCGTCAAAGGCCCTTCCTCCAGCCTCTATGGCAGTGACGCCATGGGTGGCATTGTTGCCTTTACCACCAAAGATCCAGCGGATTATCTGAAATCCGAAGGTGACGACACCTACGGTTCCATCAAGGGCGGATACACCAGCGCCGATGAAGGCCTGACAGAAACCCTCACGCTGGCCAATCGAACCGGTGATCTGGAAACCATGCTGGTTTACACCCGCCGTGATTACAAGGAAACCGAAACCCATGGCGGCGCCAACATCACCGGTGAAGCCCGTGGCCGAGCCAACCCGCTGGATGCTGGCAGTGACAACATTCTTGCCAAGGCGCAGTACCAGCTGAACGACGATAATCGCATTGGCGTTACCGGGGAATTCCTGCAGACAAAAACCGATTACAAGTTGATGTCTGACAAATATCTCCCCAGCACAACCAAGGGCGACGACAAGAAGAAACGTTCACGACTGAGTTTTACCCACGAATGGGATGCGGATCTGGCGGCTTTTGATAGCCTGAAATGGCACCTGGACTGGCAGGACAGCACCACTGATCAAAAGACCAACATCCCAGCCTATGGCTCCAACAATGACCGCATCAAAAAATATGATTATTCGGAAACGAGTTATCAACTGGGCACCCAGCTCGACAAGACCCTCCAACTCAGTGGTTTGACGCATCATATTATTTACGGTTTTGATGTGGTCGATACCGAATTTACCAATGACCAGACAACGCTGGATCTTGGCAAAAACACCACTACCAAAGAAAATGTCATTCCAAAGGTGGATGCACTGACCTACGGCATCTTTGCCCAGAATGATATCCAGGTCACCGATCGCCTTAGCGTCACGCCTGGCATTCGTTATGACCATTACGAGTACAAGCCGAAAAGCAACACCGGCTACACCACCGAGCAGAAAGACACCAAAGAAGGCAAGCTGACCGGACGACTGGGCGCGGTCTACAAACTGACAGAGAATCTGTCTACCTTTGCGCAATACAGCCAGGGCTTCAAGGCTCCAGACCTGATCGATATGTATCAGACCATGGATAACCCGCGCCACGGCTATAAGCAACTTGCCAATCCTGACCTAAAGCCAGAAACCAGTGACGCATTTGAACTTGGACTTCGTGGAAATAACCACCTAGGCAGTTTCGAAATTGCAGCCTTCTACAACAAATACAAAGACTTCATTGATACTGTTTACCTGCCGACCCAACCAGGCTCAGGCTACTGGCAAATTACGCAGGAACAGAATATTTCTGAAGCCCGTATCAAGGGTATAGAAGTTAAAGGCCAACTCTGGCTGGATGAAGCCATTAACGCTCCCATGGGTACCTCACTGAAAGCATCCGTCGCGTACGCTGACGGTGAAGGTAAGCAGGATAACGCCAAGAGCGAGCCACTCAACAGTGTTGCTCCGCTCAAAGGGGTCTTCGGGCTTGCGTATGATGCCCCATCTGAACTCTGGGGGAGTGAATTGACCTGGACACTGGTCAAAAGCAAGAGCAGTTCCGATGTAGCCAACAATGAAGTATCCAGTGGCAAAGAACAGTACATTCCATCCGGTTACGGCCTTGTGGATCTGACCGCTTACTACAAACCGCATCAGGATATCACCCTCCGTGCCGGTCTGTTCAACCTGACCGATAAGAAGTACATGGAGTGGGAGAACGCACGTGGACGGGATACTACCTATGTTGGCTTTGATCGCCTGACCCAACCCGGCCGTAACTTCGCCGTCAGCGCCAAGTGGGAATTCTGATCATTTTCCCAACAATCGCTTTTGCTGTTCGCTAACCGTTGCCGCCCTTTGGGGCGGCTTTTTATTACACAAATAGCGTGCATCAAATACCATGACGACTGCCTCGCGTCATACCGGTCGTTGACACAAAATCGGATCACGAACGGCATGTGCTTCCAGTTAGCACAGCTGCCGCCTTTCCTCCCTTCACTATCACTGGCAGTAACATCCGAAAAACGGATGACGTCTTCATACCAATGACCATTCCGCCATAAGAAAACCGGTTAAAATTGATACAGATCAACAAAATCATTAATGAGAATCATTATTATTTGCATAATCATCCATACACCTGTCTTTTCTGATTATGTCCATGCATTCCCCGCTGTCACCCGAGATGACAGGTTACTCAACCCCTGATCCGCTGCGACTGGCGTTCAGTGGGAAAACCTCGGCCCATGTTAACAACCGTCCCCAGCCGCTGACGCCGGAGCAACAGGTCGCGACCTGGCAACGACTCATGGCGGAACCTGGCGAAGCCGGCAAACGACTGGCCTATTTCCATATTCCGTTCTGCCGAACCCATTGCTCTTATTGCGGCTTTTTCCAGAACGCCAGCAAGCCGGGGCTGATCGAACAGTATGTCGATGCGCTGATCCGTGAAATCGAGATTACCGCCGCCAGCCCCCGCATTCAGGCACGGCCCATTCACGCGGTGTATTTTGGCGGCGGCACGCCGACCGACCTGACACCGGAGCAAATCACACGACTGGGCGACGCTATTCGTCAGCACCTGCCCTTATCGAATGATTGCGAAATGACCTTTGAATCCCGGTTCAGCGGATTGTCCGATGAAAAGATGGCAGCGTGCATAGACGCGGGATTCAACCGTTTCTCTCTTGGCGCACAGACGTTTGATACCTTTATCCGGCGCAAGATGAGCCGGATTGATGCCCGTGAAGTTCTGCTGGAGCGGCTGGATCAGCTGGTCAGTCTGGACCAGGCAGCCGTGGTCATCGACCTGCTGTTCGGCCTGCCCTACCAGACCCTGGACACCTGGGAAGAAGACCTGCACACACTGATCAACAGTGGCGTGCATGGCGCAGACCTGTACCAGCTGGTACTGCAGGGCAGCAGCCGTATGGCAAAGTCCATCGAAAAAGGCTCCATGCCGGAACCTGCCGACAATGCCATGAAGGCAAACATGTTCCTGACAGGGGTGGATATTCTGGGTCAGCACCATTTCAGCCGACTCAGCGTCAGCCACTGGGCCAGGGATAGCCGGGAACGCAACATTTATAACCACAGCGTCAAAGCGGGTGCGGAAATCATCCCCTTCGGCTCCGGCGCCGGCGGCAATATTGGCGGGCATGGCATCATGATGCACCGCAGCCTTGACGCGTATTTCGGGATGATCGCCGCCGGTCGTAAACCGATCATGGCCATGACCGCACCGAAGCCCATGCGACAACTGCATAACGTGATCGGTGGCGGTTTTGATCTCGGCTGGCTGGATCTGAATCGCATTCAGCGCACCACGGGGTATGACCTGGCGACCCATTGCGCGCCCCTGTTTGACGCCTGGGTCAACAATGGCCTGGCTGAGCGCAATGGCGACTTCCTGGAACTGACCCTGGCCGGACAGTTCTGGAACATCAATATGAACCAGGGCCTGGTCCACTACCTGGAAGCCAGCCCGTTTGAGGAACTTGCTGCATGAGCATCCGCGACAACGTACACCGTCTGATCACTGAAAATCCTGAACGACTGCCTGCTGATATCGCAGCAGAGCTGGCTGTTGATGAAATCGAGGTGATCCGTCACCTGCCTGAAGACATGGTCACGCTGCTGGATGGCTCCCTGTTTGAAACCGTTGTGAAAGACATCAAGGACTGGGGCGACATCCTGACCGTGATTGATGTTGATGGTTCTATTTTTGAACTGAAGGGGCCGTTTCCCAAAGGGGGCATGAAATACGGCTATTACAACCTGAGTGACCGTCGTACGCCGCTGAAAGGGCATCTGAAACCGGATGCGATCAGCCTCATCGCCCTGGTCAGCAAACCGTTCCATGGCGTCGATACCCGTTCCGTCCAGTTCTTCAGCCACAGTGGTCGCTGCGTGTTCAAGGTTTACCTGAGCCGCAATGAACAGAAGCAGATTATTCCGGAACAACAGGAACGTTTCGAAGCGCTGGCTCAACTCGCCTCACAACAGGCTGCCTGATCATTATTATTGATGGCTGCACCCGATAACGGTGCAGCGCATCTTTCCGGACATGCTCACTTTAGAGTGGCAGATGTCGGAAAAAGAACTGTCACGAGTAGGAAGCAATCGTCTTGTCAGCCCAATTCGATCGTTCATAGATGTTACCGTTTTGAAGCTGTAAACCCCAATTGTACATTTTCGCAATCAAATACGGTGCGTAATAAAAACCGATGAATAAGCCTACAGTAGCACCGGCAGAAGCCCCAACAATAGTACCCAAGGCCGCACCTACAGGGCCTCCGATCGCTCCGATGCCAAAACCAAGGGTTCCCAAAAGACTACCGCCAAGACCTACACATAGAGGTACAAAAAACACAGTTGAGAAAATAGCCAACACTATACCCAAGGCTCTTCCTGTCTTACGCTCAGCCAAGTTGGTTGTGGCGGTATACGCAGGCTGAGTCTTCTCACCAACAGAAGTAGGTTCAACTGAGCCAACCGTATGAGACCCAAATGTGGGTCCACCTGTATGCGCATCACCATCAGCCTTCTTATCTTGGATTACTGGTGCCTGAAAACCTGGGGTTGCTTTTGCTGTAACTGCGGATGCTGCCATATGAAACCTCCTGTTAACTAATAGCTATACATATGTCTATGTATTATGTGGATTTACTGTTTTAGACTGCAGGCAATACGTTTGGTTCCCTTCCTTCTTCAATGAATCAAACGACTTACCCCCCTGAAGTCAACAATAACCCACTGAAAAATAAAGCATTAATGGAAAAACCCGTGTCTCTATAGACGTTGATCCAACTATACCCATGATGACTGGAACACATACAAATTCATGAGTCGTGTACAGACCATCACCCTCTTGCGCTAGAATGGCACACCACCGTTTTTCCACAGCGCAATCAAAATGATAAAACTCTGTCGTCTGGATGCGATTCCCGAAAATGGCAGTAAAGGCTTTACTACGGACAAAGGCGATTTTTTTGCCGTCAAGAAAGCCGGTAAAATCTACCTTTACGAAAACAGCTGTCCACACATGAGTATCAACCTGGAGTGGCAACCGGATCAGTTTCTGGATCATGAGAAACGGCTGATCCAGTGCGCAACCCACGGCGCCCAGTTCCTGATGGAAACCGGTGAATGTATTGTCGGTCCCTGTGAAGGCGACCACCTGACCAAAGTTTCCTATATCATCCAGGGCGATACCCTGTACCTGCCAGACTGATCGGACCGAACAACCTGAGAGCACATTATCATGCGTTACCTGCTGGCTATTTTGCTTCCTCCCATTGCCGTACTGCTGTGTGGCAAACCATTTCAGGCGATACTGAACCTGATCCTGACCCTTTGTTTCTGGATACCGGGTGCGGCTCACGCACTGTTTGTGGTGCACAGCCACCTGGCGGACAAGCGCACGGAAAAAGTCATCGATGCGATCGAACGGGGAAAAAAGAATGATTAAAGCATCCGCACTGCGACAGCTGTCGTTCCTGTTACTGGCGGGCGTCATGCTGTCTGGTTGTCAGAGTACCTATTACAAGGCCATGGAGCAGGTTGGCTTCCACAAACGGGATATCATGGTTGACCGGATTGAGGACACCCAAGAATCCCAGCAGGAGGCCCAGGAGCAGTTCCAGTCGGCACTGGATCAGTTCCGCAGTGTGGTTGCTTTTGATGGGGGCGACCT
Organism: Kistimonas ophiarachnellae; assembly: GCF_057552235.1. NCBI lineage: Bacteria > Pseudomonadati > Pseudomonadota > Gammaproteobacteria > Oceanospirillales > Endozoicomonadaceae > Kistimonas > Kistimonas ophiarachnellae. Next base: position 21,436 of record NZ_BAAJPA010000022.1, read on the forward strand.
GGAATCCGTCTACAACCGTTTGAACGACGAGTACGAAAGCAGTTATGCCGCCGCCGAGAAAGTGCGTGAGCGGATCAACGGCGTGCGTGACGTTTCAGAAGCCCTGTTCGATGAATGGGAAGATGAGCTCAGCCTGTATTCCAGTTCAACACTGCGTGCCGAGAGCAGCCGGAAACTGAAAGACACTCGTCGTCGTTATGACCAGATGATGGTCAGCATGGTGAAAGCTGAAAAACGGATGCAACCCGTACTGGATGCCCTGCATGATCAGGTGCTTTACCTTAAGCACAACCTGAACGCGCGGGCCATTGCGGCACTGAAAGGCGAATTCAGCAGCATCAAGTCGGATATCGACAAATTGCTGCAAGAGATGCAGACGTCTATCAGGGAATCTCAGGCGTTTATCAATACCCTGAAGAAACAGTAAAACAGACAATGCCGGGCATCTGCCCGGCACCTGTATCACACACGCACGTCCAGACAATGATCCAGCGCAATCTTGTCAGCGGAAAGGGTTCCGCCACAGGCGACAACTTCAACGCCTGCTTCAATAGCCTCTCGCAATATCTGGCCATATAACGGATCAATATCATCGGCCGGCGCAACAAACTGAATGCCTGAATGCTGCACGCAAAAAACCAGCATGGCTCTTGCGCCGGATTCCACCACACGTATGAGTTCCCTGAGGTGTTTTGTTCCCCGGGAGGTCACGGCATCAGGAAAAAGTCCGAGACCGTCGCCCATCGCCAGCGTCACATTCTTCACTTCCACATAACAGTCCGGTTGACCTTCACCGGATAACAGCAGATCAATCCGGCTGTTTTCATCGCCGTATTTCACTTCCTGACGAATACTGTCATAACCGTTTAATGAAGGAATGACGCCCTGCTCAATCGCCTCCCGCACCAGCGCATTGGCACGCCCCGTATTGATACCGGCAACCGCATACCCGGTTTCCCCCTTCTGGGTAACGGGTACTTCCACCAGCTCCCAGGTACACGGATATTTCCGTTTGGGATTGCCGGAATCCGAATACCAGACTCGGGCGCCTTCAGGCTGGCAATGTTTCATCGAACCCGTATTCGGGCAATGCAGGGTTATCTCTGAACCATCCGGCAGGACAACATCGGCCATAAAGCGTTTGTAACGACGGATCAGTCTGGCTTCTGACAACGGCGGATCAAACTGCACGGAACCCCTCTCTTATGGCAACGACATGTGTTTCAGGCGATAAAATACACTGACATTTTATAGAGAAATCCATGACACCACTATTCCATAAAAACAGCCCGAACTGACAGAATTGGAATTAACCAGCCACAAATTGCTATGATGTCAAAAGACTCATAAGTAATTAAAAATATTTTATTTATTAAAAATTACTTTGTTCTATCTATTGGTACGCATTTCCATCTGGCTAAAGTCTAATTAGAATGGAAAAGTTTTACGTGACCTGAAACATTTTCTTGTAGCATCCTTAGAAATGTTCTGGTAGCTTTCCGCTCCTTGAGAAGCTGCCGACAGGTATTTACCACAGAGCGGCCTACTCGGGGGGCTTTGCCTCCTTCAGGATGATGACTTGGAGAGAAACGGGGCTGAAACCATGTCAGCACAGAACAAGCCAGAGACAGGCAACCTGCTGAAAAACTTCTCGCCTTACCAGGAGAAGAAGGGTGAAGAGTACATGTGCGATGCACAGCTTGAGCACTTCACCAAAATCCTCCAGCAATGGAAGCAGGAGCTGATGGAAGAGGTTGACCGGACGGTCACCCACATGAAAGACGAAGCCGCCAACTTCCCGGACCCTGCCGACCGTGCAAGCCAGGAAGAAGAGTTTAGTCTGGAACTACGCACACGTGATCGTGAGCGGAAACTGATCAAGAAGATTGATCAAACACTTCAGCGTATCGAAGATGGCGACTATGGCTTCTGCGATTCCTGCGGTGTCGAAATCGGCATCCGTCGCTTGGAAGCGCGACCCACTGCCACCCTGTGTATTGACTGCAAAACCCTTGCAGAAATCAAAGAGCGCCAGCTGGGATCCTGATATCCCCATCTATGGCAGCTACTCTCTACCGGGGGCGTTTCGCCCCCTCGCCTACCGGTCCCCTGCATTTCGGTTCCCTTGTCGCAGCGCTTGCCAGTTACCTGGACGCAAGAGCGCATGAAGGGGAATGGTATGTCCGCATTGAAGACATTGATCCACCACGAGAAGTCCCGGGTTCCAGCTCTGCAATTTTAAAGGCGCTGGAAGTCTATGGTTTAACCTGGGATGGCGAACTGGTCTGGCAACATGATCGTTATGATGCCTATCGGGAAGCAATCAGCCAGCTACGCCAACAGGGCGTTGCCTACCCCTGCACCTGTTCCAGAAAAGAACTGGCCGGATATCACAATATTTACCCGGGAACCTGTCGCAAGCGTACCGATGATCCGGACACGCCCTTTGCCATTCGCCTGAACTGTGGCGATGATGTCATCACATTCAATGACGACATTCAGGGCGAGCAGCAGTTTGATATGAAGGAACTGGGTGACTTCATTATCTTCCGCAAAGACCAATTATTTGCTTACCAGTTGGCAGTGACTGTCGATGATGCGAACCAAGGGATCACGCATATTGTGCGAGGGTCTGATTTACTCGACTCAACACCACGGCAGATTTGCCTGCAACGTCATCTGAATGTACCGACACCGGTTTACGCACATATTCCTGTCATCATTAACCCTGACGGCAGCAAACTCAGCAAGCAGAACCTGGCGCCAGCCTTGCCGTTGGACAATCCGATCCCCATGCTGCTGAAAGCACTGCACGCACTTCACATTCCTGTTGATGACGACATGCTGTCATCAGACCCGGAAACCATTGTGACATACGCAATAAGTCAATGGTCGTCTAAAAAACTCCCGCAAACCCTGTCCATTCTGGAACTCAGTTTACCCAGCGTTGCACACAAATAACGGGCAGCATTTCCTTCACCAAGTTTCATAAAACTGTCTTATTGCGTTTCACAAACGTTGTACTAAGTTTTATTAAGAATCGAAATAAACTTGCCAAGGAACAGGCAGCTGATGACCGCACAACCACTGAGGATAATCCTCGTTCTATCCATGATCAGTTTCACGGGTATTGCTCGTGGGGACAATGCTGATCAACTGCTGGATATGGATCTGGAACAGCTGGTTGCTTCAGAAGTCACTTCCGTATCGAGAAAATCACAATCCATTCTTGCAGCACCCGCCGCTGTTTATTCCATTACCCAGGAAGATATCCGTCGAAGTGGCGCCCGTTCCATACCGGATGTCCTTCGTATGGCGCCAGGTCTCCAGGTTTATAAACTCAACAACCATACCTGGTCTGTCAGCGCCCGTGGAAACAGCAGCATTTTCTCCAACAAAATCCTGATATTGATTGATGGCCGTTCCATTTACAGCCCATTCATTGGCGGTGTTCACTGGGATACCCAGAACATGCTGCTTGAAGATATTGAGCGCATCGAGGTCATCCGTGGCCCCGGCGCTGCCTTGTGGGGCGCCAACTCTGTGAACGGCGTCATCAATATCATCACCCGCAGCGCACGGGTGACCCAGGGCACATACGCCGAAGTGGGTGCGGGCGATCTTGAAAAAGGATTCGGCGCCATTCGCCACGGAGGCCAAATCGGCGATGACATTTCCTATCGCGCCTATATCAAACAATTTGAGCAGGGTGCACAGGATGATTTAGGGAGCACGCTTGCTGAGCGTAAGCAGTACCTGGATCCCAGCGCAGAAGACAACCGTCGAATGAAGCAGGCAGGGTTCCGGGTTGACTGGGATAAAGGCGCTTTGGACACCTTCATGTTCAAAGGCGACATCTATCGCGGCGAAACTTATGTTCCCAGCACTACTTTCAGTGGCCCAGTATTTTTCAACCCCTTTGATGCCAAAAACTATGCCACGCCAGTATTCCACCCCTTTGACACCCGTCAGTTTGGCGGAAACACCCATTGGCGCTGGACGCGCACCCTTGAGAATAATTCAGAAGCCGTACTGCAATTCTGGTATGACCGGTACGAAGCCGACAGTTATGTACTTGATGAAGACCGGAACACCTGGGACATTGATTTCCAATACAGCTTCGACCTGTCCAGCGCCACCAGCGTTGTCTGGGGGCTGGGCTATCGCTATGTGGATGATGATTTCCACAGTCACTACATCAGTGAATACGACAGCATGGTCGTCACACCAAACCACTGGAACACTGAACTGTACAGTGCTTACATGCAGGGTGAATTCACACTTGTCCCGGAGAAATGGAACCTGACGCTCAGTGGTCGCATCGAGCATAACGACATCACAGGTTTTGAACTGCAACCCAACGCACGCCTGATTTATACACCCGACGCTTATCAGTCCTTCTGGGCAGCGCTGTCCAAGGCTGTGAGAACGCCCACCATGGCGGAAACAGGTATTGATATCATCAACCCTGGCCGCCAATACAACCGCAATGAATCACTGGATTCCGAAAAACTCATCGCCCTGGAACTGGGTTACAAGCGGCAGTTTAACGACAGACTGTCCATGGATAGCACTGTCTTTTTAAACCGTTTTGACGGCCTCAGTGGTCAGATTGATCTGGGCGACTGTGTTGACTTTTTCACTGCCAGCCAACCGGCCATCGCCTTCCCCACCTGCGAACGGACAACACTGGAGAACCTGCTGGATGGCTATGCCTACGGTCTGGAACTCAGCATGGACTGGAAGGTCAGGCAGAACTGGCTGTTAAAAGTCGCCTATAGCCACCTGCAACAGGACATGCAGGCCAACCGCTCGGATGCCATCGCCAAAAACAGTGAAAAAACTCAGGAAGAAACCAGTGCCCAGAATAGCCTGAGCCTGATGAGCCGACACAACCTGCCACATGGTTTTGAACTGGATATCTGGGTACGTTACAGCGACAGTCTGTCAGCGCCTGACATCAGCCTGCCATCGCTGACAACCATGGACGTGCGCATTGCAAAACGCTTTGGCAACATGGAACTCTCAATTACTGGCCAGAATCTGCTGGATAGCAGCCACCCTGAATTCGTGGATGTCCTCTCAGGCCAGATAACAACGGAAGTTCCCAGAAGTATCTATGGCAAAATCAGCTGGGATTTCTGAGGGTAACCATGATGAACAATCCTCGGAATAACCCAAAACCCTTTTCACGGATAATGGCCCTGATCACCCTGCTATCAGCCTGCTTCTTCAGTCATGTCGCTAACGCAGAAAGTAACGACAACAGCCAACTGAAAGCCGTCATACTCCTGAAAGCCCTCAAGTATGTTCAGTGGCCCGCACAAGCCCTGACTAATAACACCATACGATTATGCATGGTTGGAAAAGGATCAATTAACCGTGAACTAAAGGAGCTCAGTGGCAAGAAACTCTCGGGCAAAAAAGTACACGTCATATACTACGAAGCCTTAAAGAAAACCGACTTGTGTCATCTGGCATTTATTAATAATTCAGCCTCTCACCAGCTTCATGAACTTGTACGCCTTCTGGCTACACAGCCTGTTCTGACCGTCAGCGACATCCCCGCGTTTGCAACGAGCGGCGGCATGTTTGAACTGAACGAAAGCAAGGAAAGAATCAAGCTGGTTGTCAATCTCAAGGCAACCCGTGCCAGTGGCTTTCTCATCGGTTCACAGTTATTGAGAATGTCTCGGGTTATTCGCTAACACAGTCCACCGCAAAATCTTTCATTGCCATTTGTTGCGCCTTTCCCTTTGCTGTTCAGCCGTTTACCATGATCCCTCATTACAGGCAGTCAGGTCTCATGGCAGGTTATGTATCTCCACCGGCTGGTACTCTTACTCGTAATTGGCATCTACCTCTTTTCGCCCGCCATCATGCAGTGGTGGATTGAGTCGGCGGAAGGCTGGTACCGCCCCTGGATTCTCTGGTTTATTCTCATTGTTGCCGGTTTCCTGCTGCAGACCAGGAGGGGGCAGGATGAGTTTTGACCTGGGCCAGCTGACAGGCATCAGTATTGCCTACCTGCTATTCCTGTTTGGTTGTGCCTGGGTGACTGAAAAGGGCTGGATTCCCGAACGTTTCATTGCCCACCCGTTGACGTATGTGTTGTCACTGGGGGTATACGCCGGCGCCTGGGCATTCTTTGGTACGATTGGGCTGGCGCATCAATTCGGTTTTGTTTTCCTCGCCTACTACCTCGGGATATGCGGTGCTTATCTGCTGGCTCCGGTATTACTCTCCCCGATTCTGCGCATTACCCGAACCTACCAACTGGGTTCACTGGCCGATATTTTTGCCTTCCGCTTTCGCAGCACCTGGGCAGGCACACTGACTACCATTTTCATGTTACTGGCAGCACTGCCGCTGTTGGCATTGCAGATTCAGGCAGTCGCAGACACCATCCACATCATGACCATGGAGTCCTCCCAGGAGCGTCTGGCATTCGGCTTTTGCCTGATCATCATGTTATTTGCCATGGCGTTTGGCACCCGACATATTGCCACCCGGGAAAAACACCATGGCCTGGTATTTGCGATTGCCATGGAATCCGTCATCAAGCTGGTGGCCATGCTGACGATCGGCGGCGTCATTTTATTCCAGGTGTTTGATGGACCCCAGGGCCTGCAACAATGGCTGGATGTTAATGCCGAAGCACTGACGTCTTTACACGCACCACTGCAGGATGGTCCCTGGCGTACGCTGCTGCTGATGTTCTTTGCATCAGCCATTGTTATGCCCCACATGTTCCATATGGCATTCAACGAGAACCTTAACCCTCGTCACTTGAATGCAGCCAGCTGGGGATTACCACTCTTCCTGCTGGTGATGAGCATTTCCGCCCCTCTGATTCTCTGGGGAGGCTTGCGGCTGGAAACCTCTGCAGTCCCGGAATATTTTATTCTGGGTATCGGGCTGGCCTTGGAATCACCCGCACTGAGCATTATTGCCTACGTCGGCGGCATGTCTGCCGCCAGTGGACTGACCATTGTGACAACGCTGGCGCTATCCGCGATGATCATGAACCACCTGGTACTGCCGGTTTATCAGCCCCCCACCAACATCAACATTTATCGCTGGCTTAAATGGACAAAGCGCCTGCTGATTGCTGCGATCATTCTCACCAGCCATGGCTTCTACCGTTTGCTCAAAGCCCAGCAGGATCTGACCAACCTGGCGATTGTCGCCTTTGTCGCTACCCTGCAGTTTTTACCGGGCGTACTTGCAACACTGTACTGGCCTCAGGCAAATCGGAAAGGTTTCATCTGCGGACTGGTTACCGGCATGGCCGTCTGGTTTTCCACGATGCTGATACCGCTGACCGGCAACCTTGATGTGATTGACTTGTACTGGGTACAGATTTCTCTTACCAGCAATACCTGGCATTGGGCGACACTGGCATCTCTGGCAGCCAATATCATTGTATTTATCCTGGTATCAATGAGCTCCCCGATATCACGGGAAGAAGAGAATGCAGCCGAAGCCTGTTCCGTACAAAATCTCGACAGACCCAGTCGCAGAACAGTAGCTGCAACATCCCCTAAAGAATTTCAGGAAAGACTGTCACAGCCGCTTGGCACTTATACGGCTCAACGTGAAGTTGCACAGGCATTGAATGATCTGAAGATGTCCATCAACGAACGTCGTCCGTATGCCCTTCGTCGTTTACGTGACCGGCTTGAAGCTAATTTATCCGGGTTAATGGGTCCCAGCGTGGCGCAGGAAATATTGAATCGCTGGTTACCCTATGAAGAGCAGGCTGACGCCTATATCACGGAAGATATCAATTTCATTGAGAACCGCCTTGAAGACTACCACTATCGTTTAACCGGTCTTGCTGCAGAGCTGGATAGCCTGCGTCGTTATCACCGCAGAACCTTGCAAAACCTGCCCATGGCTGTCTGCTCACTCGGCCGTGATGGTGAAATACTGATGTGGAACCGGGCCATGGAACATACGACCGGCATATCCGGTAACAACACGGTAGGCTCCAGACTTAATAGCATTGATGAACCCTGGCGCTCCCTGCTAAGCACCTTTGTTGATGACAGCTCGCGCCACCAGCACAAACAAAAACTGACCATTTCAGGGCAACCCCACTGGTTCAACCTCCATAAGGCAACCATCAGTGAATCAGAAGCCGAAACGGACCAGGGGTTGGTGATTCTTCTGGAAGACCTGACTGACACCCAGATGCTGGAAGCAAAACTGGTTCACAGTGAACGACTGGCGTCCATAGGCAGACTGGCTGCCGGTGTTGCTCATGAGATAGGCAATCCTTTGACGGGGGTCGACTGTCTCGCCCAGGAGCTGCGAACCTTATCCGATGATCAGGACACCCGCGAAGTCGCTGAACAGATCCTTGACCAAACCAAGCGCATCAGCCGGATTCTGCATTCCCTGATTAACTTTGCGCACAGCGGTCAAACGTCGGAAAGCCTGACGATCGAACCGGTCAGCCTGTATCAATGCAGTAATGAAGCCACTTCCCTGTTATCACTGCGCAAGGACAACCGGGGCATTCGCTTTGTGAACAACTGCGACCCTGACCTGCTCGCCACTGGTGACCCGCAAAAACTCACCCAGGTCATCATCAACCTTCTGAGTAATGCCCGTGACGCGTCGCCAGAAAATGCCGTTGTCACCATCAATACGATCGCCTGGGAACACTCCATTACCCTGGAGATAACCGACCATGGTTCAGGGATTCCGGAACACCTGCGTGACCGTCTGTTCGAGCCCTTCTTTACCACCAAGGAAGCGGGAAAAGGCACAGGATTAGGGCTCGCGCTCGTCTACAGCATTATTGAAGAACATTTTGGTACAATCACCATCCAGTCACCGGTCGATGAAGAAACCCATCGCGGCACCCGGTTCAGCGTCAGCCTGCCACGGCACCTGGCGGAACTGAACCAGGCGACACCGGAGCCATCACCGGCTCACCGGGATATGGAAGCAGTCTAATAACAGTCGAGGTCGGAGAATGCATCAGGATCACATACTGGTTGTCGAAGACGAGGCCGTCATACGCTCCTCACTGCGTCGCCTGTTAACCCGCAATGGCTATACAGTCACCGAAGCAGAATCTGTGGCAGATGCCCGCCAACATGATCTCGACAGCTTTGCCCTGATCATTTCCGATCTGCGCCTACCGGGCGAACCGGGAACCGAAATGATTCGCCTGGCCAGCAATACGCCGGTTCTTATCATGACCAGCTATGCCAGCCTGCGCTCTGCGGTAGATTCCATGAAGATGGGCGCTGTCGACTATATTGCCAAGCCCTTTGATCATGACGAGATGGTGCAGTCGGTCACTACAATCATCAGTCGGGCGCGCGAGAAGACTGATAAAACCACCAGCCAATCTGCTGCACACTCCGCGACTACCGAAAATGTTGAGACCGGGATTATTGGTGAATCCGAGGCGATGCTGGATCTTTTCCGACGCATCAGCAAAGTATCACCGACGAATGCAACCGTTCTGATCCAGGGAGAATCCGGTACCGGCAAGGAACTGGTCGCCCGCGCCCTGCATGAAAACAGTCAACGCTGTGATGCACCGATGATTTCCGTCAACTGTGCAGCGATTCCGGAAACACTGATCGAATCCGAACTGTTCGGCCATGAGAAAGGCGCTTTTACGGGAGCGACAGCCGCCAGAAATGGTCTGGTAGAAGCCGCAGATAAAGGCACGCTCTTTCTGGATGAAATCGGTGAGCTGCCACTGGAAGCACAGGCCCGTTTGCTACGGGTATTGCAGGAAGGTGAAATCCGTCGTGTGGGATCCGTGCAGTCTCAAAAAGTGGATGTTCGACTGATTGCAGCCACGCACCGAAATCTCAAACAACTCGCCCGTGAAGGCTTGTTCCGGGAAGACCTTTATTACCGGCTTAATGTCGTCGAACTGCATCTCCCGCCACTTCGGGATCGGGGGCAGGATGTCATCCTGATTGCCGAAGCCCTTCTGGCTCGCACCTGTGAACGCATGGGCATTGAGAAAAAACTGTTCACGCCTCAAACCCTGGCGACGATCAGCAGTTATCCATGGCCCGGCAACGTCCGTGAACTGGAAAACGCCATGGAGCGGGCGGTCATCCTCTGTGATGATGAAATGATTACACCGGATCTGCTCGGTATCGATACCAGCACCCGCCTGTCAACAGACCGCCCGGCCGGTGACAGCGATGACGATAATCCTGACGAGCTTTCTCTTGAAGATTATTTCCAGCGCTTTGTACTGGAACACCAGGAGCAAATGACTGAAACCGAACTGGCGCAGAAACTGGGCATTAGTCGTAAATGTCTCTGGGAACGTCGGCAACGCCTGGGCATTCCCCGGAAAAAATCAGCCAGTTGAATGAAGCAATAAACTAATCAGGTCAGGGGTAGCGAGTCACTCTGACAGGATAATGATTCAATCAATTCCTGTTACGTTGCTGCCCCGATATACAAAATCTGCCGTTGCTATAATTGCTCGCAACATGGCGCTATTATAAAAAGATAAACAATCATTCTATTGAGCAGCACACTTCCCCATGGAGTCAGGCGGAAGTATCAGGCAGGGACTGGCATGACTACTCAACAATCTGTCTCAAGCAACGCGCTTACTTTCTTTTCCTTTGTGGCACTCTTGCTGTTGCCTGATACCTCGCTGACAGCAAATCCATACCAACTCGCCATGCAACCGGCAACTGCGCCTGCTTACAATGACTCCCAGAGTTACTGTGAACGCCGTCGTCTTGAGCGACAGCGCGATATCAACAATAACCCGGATATCGACCTTCGCGTCCCCCTTCGTCAGACAGGCGACGCCAACTGCTTCACCCCTGCCGAAAACCTCTACTATGTCAGTCTGGTCACCGCACAGGCCGAATTGGGTAAGAACGCGCCCTGGTATGACAACATGAGCGTCAAAACTCGCAAGAAGGCTGATCTGGCGTGCCAGGTGATGGGATATGGTGAAGGGCCGCTCAGCATGTCATACGAAGACTGCATTGATGAGCGTTTCCTGGAACTCATGGAGCCCTACAACGACGAATACCGGGAAGAAAGCGCCATCTATATCAACAAGCGCAACCGACGCAGCGAGGAAATCGTCAAGCAGTGCGTGACGGCCTTCCACCAGAACCTGCCCCAGCTTCCGAGACAGATCCAGTTCCCGCTGGCCTACTATGACAAGAAACTCCACTCCTACCCGGCCTGGTATTTTGAAGGCCGGCTGGATGACGAGACGTGGATCGAAAGCATGCAGGAAACCCGCGCCAGCGATGTGGTCACAGATGCCCTGGGGGAACAATGCCCCGGCGACATGGTTTTCTGGCTCTATCTTTCCGGCTAGTCCTGCCCGGACTCTATGGTTACCTGCCATAACGATAGAGACTGTCTATGCTTGCGGGTGAATGATAAAATGCCGCTTTCGATTTCACGATGAATATTAGTCACCCCATGGCAGTAATCAGGAATACCCACAGATTATGACAAGCAAGCGATCCGGATTCATCCATCGCTTGTTCAGCTATGTCACCGGCAAACAATGCGATACCCGTCCCGAGGCGCCGGTACCGACACTCAGCATCCTGCCACGGGATCAGCATACGATCTCCCGCAGGCATATCAGCGATAACGCCCTCAAGGTACTGCACCGACTGAACAGCCACGGCTACCAGGCCTATTTGGTGGGTGGCTGTATCCGCGACCTGATGCTGGACCTGCATCCCAAGGATTTCGATATCGCCACTGATGCGACACCGGAGGACGTCAGGGGACTATTCCGGAATTCGCGTATCATCGGGCGTCGGTTCAAGCTGATCCATGTCGTCTTTGGCCGTGAAGTCATCGAGGTGGCGACATTCCGTGCCAGCCATCGTGCGGAAGATGATGAACATGACAGTTCCGTCTCCCACCACTCCCAGAAAGGCAGAATTCTGCGTGACAACGTCTACGGCACCATTGAGGATGATGCCATCCGCCGTGACTTCACCATGAATTCGATTTACTACACAACCACCGACTTCAGTATCCATGACTACTGTGGTGGCGTGCAGGATATTCACGACAGGGTTATCCGCCTGATTGGTGACCCGGAAACCCGCTATCGCGAAGATCCGGTGCGGATGCTGCGAGCCATTCGCTTTGCCGCCAAGCTGGATTTCCATCTTGCTGATAGCACGGCCTCGCCCATCCCCCAACTGGCCCACCTGCTGAAAGATATTCCGGCGGCACGCCTGTTTGATGAAGTGCTGAAGCTGTTTCTGTCAGGCCGTGCAGAAAGTACCTATTACCTGCTGCAGGATTTCCATCTGTTTGAATCCCTGTTCCCGGTCACGCAAACCAGTCTGAAGGAAACACCGGAATTCGAGCAGATCATCATCAATGCCCTGCACAACACCGATCTCCGTATCCAGGAAGACAAACCGGTTACCCCTGCGTTTTTCTTCGCCGCGATGCTGTGGCCGGCACTGGTTCGCCTGCGTAATCGTTATCAGAATGAAGGCATGCCACCGGTACCGGCCCTGCAACAGGCTGCCACCCAGGTCATTTCCCAGCAATGCCGACGCACTGCTGTGCCCAAGCGTTTCACCATTCCCATGCGGGAAATCTGGGAAATGCAATCACGCCTTGAACGCCGACAGCCTCGCCGGGTTGATGAACTGGCCACGCATCCGCGTTTCCGTGCCGCCTATGATTTCCTGTTGCTGCGTGAACAGTCAGGCGAAACCATTGGCGATGCCGGACAGTGGTGGACAGACTATCAGTCCTCGTCACGGGATGATGACCGCCAGACACTTCTGAAGCAGCTACACTCAGTGCCGGGCAACAAGCGCAAACGTCGCCGGCGACGTCCTCGCAAGCGTCCGGGCAACACGGCTTAACCCCCACCCCAAACTCTTATGACTGCCGGCTACAGATGCAGGCAGTCATGTGTTACAGGTATGTCACGATGTCCGTCACGGCCTATATCGCCCTTGGCAGTAACCTTGAAGAACCGGAGCAGCAACTTCACAGTGCTGTCGCTGCCCTGGAACAATTGCCGAAATCCAGACTGCTGACCGTCTCCCCCTATTATCAAACTGCCCCCGTTGGTCCTGCCGGACAACCTGACTACATCAATGCCGCCGCAGCCATTGAAACCTCATTACCCCCCCTTGAGTTACTCGATGCCCTGCAGGCCATTGAAAACAGTCATGGCCGGGTACGCACCATCCGGTGGGGAGCAAGAGTACTGGACCTGGATATTCTGCTTTATGGCGACGAAACCATTGAGTCTGAACGCCTTACCGTTCCGCATCGTGAGATGTCGTGGCGCAACTTTGTACTGATTCCCCTGGCCGATATTGCACCGGATATCACACTCCCGACTGGACAAAGCATTAAAAAGCTTTTACAAAACATTGATAGGAAAGGAATCGAACGACTCAGTGACAGCCTGGTAACGGAAGCATAAATCAGCTGCGCCATCGTTCATGACACTGGATTACGAAAACTGTTTGCATTGAACCCAACAGTTTTAGGCACGCGCAGTAATGCACGACACAAGCCATTGAGCGGAAGTCTGTGCATTGTTGTGAATGAAAGGAGCTGTCATGGAAGCCGCCACTTTACCGCATACTGCAGATGCATCGCCGACACCTGAAAAGGAAGACTTCCCGCGTTTCATCGCCGTGGAAGGCCCGATTGGTGTTGGAAAAACGACACTGGCAAGGCGTCTGGCGGCAACCTTCAATTACGATATTCTGCTGGAAGAAAGCCCACAGGATAATCCTTTCCTCAGCCGCTTCTATCGCCATCCACGCCAGATGGCGTTGGCGACTCAGCTTCACTTCCTGTTTCACCGGGCCAGCCATTTACAGTCAATCCGCCAGAATGACCTGTTCCGTTCTGTGCGGGTGTCTGACTTCTGTATGGAGAAAGATCTCCTGTTTGCCGAAATGTACCTTTCTGCGGATGAACTGGAACTGTATAACCGTGCTTATGAAATGCAAACGAAGGATTTGCCGACTCCGGACCTGGTCATTTACCTGCAGGCGCCGGTTGATATCCTGAAAGAACGCATCCGCGAACAGGGGGATGAAGCAGAAAGGCTGATTGGTCACGGTTACCTTAAACGCTTGAACGAAGCCTATGCAGAGTTGTTCCACTACTATGATCAATCTCCCCTACTGATTGTGAACGCTGCTGAAATAGACCTTGTTCATAACGAACAGGATTACCGGCAACTGGTGGAAGAAATCATGTCGTGTCGCAAGGGCAGGCATTACTTCAACCCGAAACCCTCAGAACTCTGAATACAACATTCTGCTAACACCCAGTGACACTTTCAAGGGTGACGCCGGATTAAAGCAATACATATGTTTGCAGATGTTGTAGTTCAAACCGGGATCTGACAGGCACTTCCTGGAAAATCGGTAATATCTGAACCAAGTCAGATCAGGCATATCAGTCAATTTGATAGCTTTGACGTCTCATACGACGAGTCATATGCTCCTGGACGCTGTAACTGATTTCCTTGATCACCCATTTGTTGGCCTGTGTTTTATAACCAACAACCATCATTCGGCTATTTAATCCAGCAGATCCATAGTACTCTCCACAATCACCAATTGAACGACGTATTATCGTTGTTCCACTGGCAACATAGTCGCACATCTCGGCGATATCTCGTGAAAAACTATCGCATCCTTCAACCTGACTGAATGATACGTGTGAAATTCCCCTATCCGTTACGGTTAAGCGGCACCCTGTAAACTCTGAGGTTAAAAGAACGGAGCAGTCTGAATTATCTAATTCTACCCAGGTGACCGACTCAACCGAATATAATTGCCATGGTAACCAATAAACCAAATCACAGTACTGGGCACCAAAGTTCTCAGTACTAATTACAAGCATTTGAGCATCCTCTCTCAAATATAATATGTCATAAAATACCAACCTCACCCCCCTGAATGTATCCATACTCTGTTCAGTAAGTTCGCCTAAAAGCTTAATATCTATAGGGTTAGAAGCCTCTATTTGTTCAAATATATGCTTTAATTTCATAATTAAACAATCTCATTAATGTTTGATATAAACCCTTGAAGTAATATGACTTCCTGAGTCTGTCTAGACCATCATGAAGACAATCACTAATCCGCGCCCCCATTCAGCGAAACCTGTTAGCGCCCGGCCTCTCAAAAGCAAACTTCAACATGCCCTGGCAACTGACAGTGCTCAACATCTTATTTTAGGCAGGCTATTTTCTAACCGATAACCACTGCACCATTGTCACTGACCTACCCGATCGCATTGCACAATGCAGAACAAAACGAATACCCACTGGAAATACGCGCCGGTTTCCACCAATATAGCCCCACTATTACCGTTTCCCGTCATATAAAAGGTTATTAACGGCCTGCCTGACACCCGGTCAGGCGACCCAAGGCAACATTACCAATGACTCAAATAACACTGCATACTCTCGCTGCCCTGAAGCAGTCCGGCGAAAAATTCACCTGTCTCACCGCTTATGATGCGACGCAGGCCAACCTGGTAAGCAGTAACGGCACGGAAGTGATCCTCATCGGTGATTCCCTTGGCATGGTCTGCCAGGGTCAATCCAGCACTGTGCCCGTCACCATTGACGATATGGTCTACCACACCCGCTGCGTCAGTCGCGGTAACCAGGGCGCCCTGCTGATGGCGGATATGCCCTTCATGGCATCCGCGATGGAAGAACAGGCGTTGATGAACTGCGCCGTACTCATGCAGGCAGGCGCCGACATCATCAAACTGGAAGGCGGACGCTGGTTGTGCCCGACCGTCAAGAAGCTTTCTGAGCGCGGCATTCCCACCTGCCTCCACCTTGGTTTGACGCCACAAACGGTCAGTATGCTGGGGGGCTACAAGGTTCAGGGGAAAGATACCGGCAGCGCCAATCGCATGATAGAAGACGCCTGTCTTCTTGAGCAGGCCGGCGCCAACCTGCTTCTGCTTGAATGTGTACCCACTCAACTGGCCCGTGAAATCACCATGGCTGTCAATATTCCTGTTATCGGTATTGGTGCGGGCCCCGACACTGACGGTCAGGTACTGGTCATCTATGACATGCTGGGCATGACAGCCGGTCATCGCCCCCGCTTTGTCAAAAACTTCATGACCGACAGCGGTTCGCCGCAGGGTGCTGTCGCCGCCTTTGTCAGCGATGTAAAAGAAAGCCGCTTCCCCGGACCGGAACACGGATTTTATTCAGAATGAAAACTGTCTACAGCATAAACGACACCAGGGACTATATCCGCAGCGCCAGGGCACAGGGACGCAGCATTGCCTTTGTCCCGACCATGGGGAACCTGCATGACGGACACCTGTCGCTGGTTAAAAAAGCGAAAGAACTGGCGGATGAAGTTGTCGTCAGTATCTATGTGAACCAGCTGCAGTTCGGCCCCAACGAAGATTACGACAGCTACCCGCGTACCTTTGAGGAAGACCAGGCATTACTGGAAGCCCACGATGTACAGCTGGTCTTTGCGCCGTCATCCCATGAGATTTATCCGGAAGGTGCAGAACATCACACTGTCGTGCGTGTGGATGCGCTGGATAACATACATTGCGGCAAAAGCCGTCCCGGTTTCTTTACCGGTATTGCAACCGTTGTCACCAAGCTGTTCAACATCGTACAGCCGGACTACGCCGTGTTTGGTGAGAAAGATTTCCAGCAGCTCTGCATTATCCGGAAAATGGTCAACGACCTGATGCTGCCGGTGGAAATCATCGGCGCGCCTATTGCCCGTGCTGAAAATGGGCTGGCTCTGAGCTCCCGCAATGGCTACCTCTCTGCGGAAGAAAAGCAGACGGCTGCTATCCTCTATCAGACGCTGACTGGCGCTCGTGAAACGATCACCGCCGGCGATCGCAACTATGATGCAATTCACCGTGACGCCTTCGTCAAACTGGCTCGTGCCGGCTTCAAACCTGACTATTTCAATATCGTCAGCCGTCACACGCTGCAGCCAGCCACACTGGCGGATAAAGAACTGGTCATCCTTGCCGCCGCGGTGCTTGGCCGTGCCCGCCTGATCGACAATATCCAGATTGATCTCTAGGGAATCCTACGGACGACCTGCCGTTAGAACCCTGCTTGCCGAATGGGCAGGCAGGGTTTAATCTTCGACCTCCGCCGGGGGCTATCCCCGATCCGACGAGTGTTCCGCAAGAGGGGATTCAATGCACAACATTATGCTCAAGGCCAAATTTCATATGGCCTCTGTGACTCATGCCGTTTTGAACTACGAAGGTTCCTGCGCCATCGACGGTGAATGGCTGGATATGGCGGGGCTGCGTGAATACGAGCAGATCCAGATTTATAACAAGGACAATGGTGAGCGTTTCACAACCTATATTATCCGTGGCGAAGAAGGTTCACGGATGATCTCCATGAATGGTGCTGCGGCCCGCAAGGTGTCGGTTGGGGATCGGGTGATTATCTGCGCGTATGCCAGTTACTCTGAAGAAGAGCTGGAAAACCACAAGCCTGCTCTGATCTATCTGAACAAAGACAACACCATAGACCATACCGCGAACGCCATTCCGGTACAGCTCGGTTGAACAGTCTGCCCCTGTTTGTACGACAGGGGCATATTATGACTGACCGGATTACCCACCAGATCGCTTAGCCTGATAACCCAGCTTCGTCAGCTCCGCGACCATGACTTCGACATGATCACCCTGTAACTCAATATTGCCATCCTTGACGGCACCACCACCGCCACAGCGCTTTTTGAGCTGTTTGGCTAACGCTTTCAGGTCATTGCCGGTCATGGGTAAACCGGTAATCACCGTGACCGTCTTACCACCACGGCCTTTTTTCTCCGGCCTTACACGAACAATGCCGTCTGTTTCGGGAAGGACTTCCCCAGGCTTTTCCTCGCGGATACGTCCCTGGTCCGTGGAATACACCAGCCTGCTGTTCTTACTCATACCATCACATCCTCAAGGCAGGGTTACCCCTGCTCAAGCAATCTGCGTAAATCAATGATCGCGGCATTGGCGCGGGAAATGTAGTTCGCCATTACCAGGGAGTGATTAGCGAGAATACCAAAACCATCCCCATTCAAAATGATTGGACTGCCCAAAGGCTCCTGGGTTTCACGCAGTTCGCGAATAATCTGTCGCAGGCTGACCCGGGCGTTTTTCTTTTCCAGCACATCGGCGAAATCCACTTCCACGGCGCTCAACAGTGCAATCAACGCCCATGAGGTACCGCGAGCCTCATAGAAAATATCATCAATCTTGTACCAGGGCGTTTTGACAACAACTTCTGATTCACTGGGGGTCGACTGTACGGCCTCTGCATCACCGGCCAGATCGGTATTCAGCCGAGACTTGCCAACACTGGCGCTCAAACGTTGGGACAATGAGCCGAGACGGGTTTCAACATCCTTCAGCCAATCGGTCAGGTTATCCGCCCGGGCATAGAACTGTGCCGGATCGCCAGGATCAGACAGTCGCCCGAGGTAACTGTCCAGACGATTAATACCACGACGGTATTCGCCTTCACTGGATGGAAGCGCCCAACTATTGGAATCAAAGTTGAATTGCGGTTCGGCGATCGCCAGGTCCGCATCTTCCCTGGACTGGGACTGTGAACGGCTGAATTCTTTACGCAGTGCGCGGGTAAAGTCCCGCAGCTGAACCAGGGCGCCCAGTTCCCAGTTGGGCATGTTATCGAGCAGCACGCTGGGCGGCATGATGTCGTTGCGCAGGTATCCACCCGGTTTGTCTAACAGGGTTTCACCAATCCGAATGGCGGTTGTCGTTGAGGTAAAGCCCGGCACAACCTCGCGGCTCATTGCCTGCGCTTTCTGCGCCGCTTCCTGTCTGACATTGAGCAGGTCCGGCTCACGGCTCCAGTAAATCCCGAGAACCACATTGACCAGGATGAAAAGGGTGATCAGGGTAATGATCAGCACATTAACCGCTTTGTGGCCGGCAAACGGATTGCGCAGATAACTGGCAGCTCCCGAACACCGCTCCTTGAATCTGTCCAGTGACATGATTTCTCCTTTGTTCTGACAGGCCTTCCCCGAGTTTCGCTATTATGGGCAAACTCGGGGAGAACCACTAGCATCAGGAGAAAGAATATGCGGGATTAGCCAACCTTCCCGCCAGGGATTCAGGGGTAACGACCCGCGGCCGGCATATCGGTAAAGAACTCGCTTGCCCGTTCCCGGAATACCCGCCATGCGCCGACCCTGGAGGATGGAGCCACCCAGCGTTCATTAAAATTCCGGTCCAGCATCCAGAGGTCACTGGAATTGAAGGCATAGACCGGCATCAGGTCATCCCGTTCCGTGACAGGCCGGATTCCGGCTTCCAGGTTATCCAGCACCAGGGCGGGGCCGCCGTGCCTCGGGGTCACCAGAAGCACCATGTGCGCCTGGTTCAGGGTCAGGGAACGGACATAGGCAAGCCGCATGCGGCGTTCATCAACCCCCGCCCGTTTCAGGGTGAAAAACTTGGCTATGGCGTAGTCTTCACAGTCCCCCGCGCCCCGCGCCAGCATTTCCTGCGGTGAGGCCCAGTAGTCTTCCTTTTTCCAGAGCTTGATGTCGTTGACAAAGGTCAGCTTGTTGAAGAAACGGTTGGCCTGGTCCAGTTGCGTGTCTTCCGCCTGCTGACGAAGATGGTCGACAAACTGATGCCATTCGGCGATTTTTTCTTGTGCCCGGGGGGAGATTTCGGCATTGCTACCGGTTCTGGAATCATTGGCAATCGCACTACCAACAAGCCCTAACAACCCATACAGGACTAATGCGATACTTCTCAAAGGATACACACTCCATGTGACAGCTATCCCTAGGAAAAATATAGTCCAAATTTTGGCACGGTCAGAAAATTGCCTTTATTCATGATTTTTTGATCACTTGCGCCTGCGGAATTCAAAAAAACCGACAGCATTCTCTGCCCCAAACATGATCACGGGTATGGCATCGACGTTTCAGTATGCGTATAATCTCGCCGCGCGGGCCCATAGCTCAGTTGGTTAGAGCATCCGACTCATAATCGGCAGGTCGTAGGTTCAAGTCCTACTGGGCCCACCATTCACGCTTTTTTATACCTGTCTTTCCCTTCTGTTTTTATTCCATTTATTTCTCTGAAACGCTTCGTGTCTTGCTCGTCGCGCTTAAACTGGTGCAAAAAGAAATATGGTCTAGATTTTTAAAAAGGATTCTTAATATAAAAAATGCTGGCCAGGGAGCTGCCACATTATGAATACATTCAATAAAACCGGACTGGCTGTAGCACTCTGTTCTCTCTTCTCTGTACCCAATGCCATCGCTGAAGATGACTTTCTGGATATGAGCCTTGAAGAGCTGGTATCCCTGGAAGTGACATCAGTATCGAAAAAATCCCAGAGTATTCTTGAATCCGCCGCAGCAATTTATGCCATTACCCAGGAAGACATCCGCCGCAGTGGCGCCAAAACGATTCCCGACCTCCTTCGCATGGTGCCCGGACTCCAGGTCTCCAAGGTCAACAGCAATAACTGGTCGATCAGCTCCCGGGGATTCAACAGCGTCTTTTCCAACAAGCTGCTGGTGTTGATTGACGGTCGCTCCGTTTACACTCCGCTCTATTCCGGGGTCACCTGGGACATCCAGGACCTGGTGCTGGCCGATATTGACCGGATTGAGGTCATCAGGGGGCCAGGCGCCGCACTATGGGGGTCCAACGCGGTGAATGGTGTCATCAACATCATGACCCGCCCCGCCGCAGAAACCCAGGGTGCTTATGTTGAGGTTGGCGCCGGCAGCTATGAGGAGGGTTTTGGCAGTTTCCGCTACGGTGGAGAACTGGGTGACAGCGCCTATTATCGTGTCTACTACAAGTACAATGACCGCGACAGTCAGGAACCGATGAACTCAACAACGGCCGCGAATAATTCGGACATCGGGCTGGATACCGTATCCAGCGTCGATGACCGCTGGCACATAAACCGCACCGGTTTCAGGATTGACTGGGATAAAACAGCTGAAGATTTCGTGACGCTCCAGGGTGACCTGTACAAGGGCCACACCAACGCGACCGTAAAGACTTTTGACCGCACGACTGGCACCTCGGCCTTTGTTTCGCCGTCCAACAGGCAGTCCGGCGGCAACCTGCTGGGACGCTGGACCCATAAGATCTCGGACGATTCAGAAACCATTACCCAGTTCTATTATGACCGTTATGAAAACAGCAGCATCCGGGCGCCCCGCCATCGTGATACCTGGGATATGGATTTCCAACACCGCTTCCCACTCACGGAGCGTCAGGAAATCATCTGGGGACTCGGATACCGGAAAGTCGATAACAAAGTCTACACCGGCCAGTTCGTCGATTTTGATCCACGCTCACGCACCACCGAGCTTTACAGCGCCTTTATCCAGGATGAAATTACCCTGGTGCCCGACCGCTGGCGCATGACGCTCAGTTCCCGGTTTGAGAACAACGAGTTCACCGGAGATGAAATCCAGCCCAATGCACGCGTTATCTTTACTCCGGATGCTGAACAATCTTTCTGGGCAGCCGTTTCCAAGTCAGTCAGGACACCGTCTATTGCAGAATCGGATTCTGAGGTGTACGGGTTTCAAGAGCATGCCGCCAATACTTTTGTCGCTTTTGCAGGTAATAACGAGCTTGAATCAGAAACACTGTACTCCTATGAACTCGGTTATCGCCGTATATTCAGTGAAACACTGACTATCGATACCACTGTTTTCCTGAATCATTACAAAAACCTGGCAGCAACCAGCCAGACTACCTGCGAAGAACTGGGTATGACAGATATTTCCGGTTTTCTACCAGGACCACCGCCATCACCGCTATGTCAACCGAGCCTTAGTTTCACTGCCCCCTTTTATTTTCCAGTGATGATCGACAACGCCATGGAAGGCGATGGTTACGGTTTTGAGATAGCAGCCGATTGGCAGGTCAAGGATAACTGGAAGTTGAAACTGGCCTATGGTTTCCTCCAAATCGATCTGCAAGCAACCGATAACAACGCCGTCACCACTACCATTGAACCGGTATTTGAAACGACAACGGCAGAACACAACATGAGCCTCATGTCCCGCCATAACCTTGCCGAAAACTGGGAACTCGACCTCTGGCTTCGTTACCAGGACAACGTACAGGGTGTTGGCGTCCCATCCTTCGTGACCGCCGATATCCGCATTGCCAAACGCGTGGGTGATTTCGAATTCTCCATCGTCGGCCAAAACCTTTTGGACAGCCAGCATCCGGAATATCTCGACACCTTCACCGGCATCGCCAGCACCGAGGTTCCCCGAAGCGTCTACGGGCAGGTCAGCTGGCAGTACTAACCTGCCAGCCCGGAGGCAATTCAGGCCATGAAGCCCACTAAAAGCCCGTTTCAGGGGTTACGGCTCATTGCCCTGTTTCTCTGCATCATCGCAGCCAACCTGGTCAGCACGCGCCCGGAGGCGGCGCCAGTGCAGGAGGACCGGGTCAAGGCGGCCATCCTCTATAAAATGACCCGCTTTATTCAGTGGCCCCGAACAGCACGGACGGACACACTGACAATTTGCATGCTGGGGAAAGACCCCCTGAATACCTACGTCGCCTCACTGAAAGGCCGAAAGAATATGAGTCAAACGATTGACGTAACTATTCTGACGACCTTCGATCGCAAGACCTCAGTCTGTAACCTGCTGTTTGTCAATGAGAGCGCGAAAAAGCAGCTTGAACATGTTCTAAACTCATTAAGGAGCACACCTGTCCTGACTGTCAGTGATATCAAGGATTTCGCCAAACAGGGCGGCATGGTGGAGCTGGTCAGGGAAAGCAACAGGGTCAGTTTCACACTGAACCTGCCGGCGGCCAAGGCAGGCGGCTTTGTTGTCAGTTCCCAGTTAATGAAGATCGCCCGGGTTATTCGATAAGCGAAAGAACAGGATGTTCACATTCGGCAGGGGTTCCATAGAGCGTAAGCTTCGTTACGCCATGATGACAACAGCAGAGATTGGCCTGCTGATAACCCTGCTCGTCTACAGCGTCAGTGATTATGTTAAATCACGGGATGCCATGACGGAACGGATTCAAAACCTCGTCGAAGTCATCAGCCGTAACAGTGCGATGTCCGTACACGCCGGTGACGCCAATCTTTCCAGACAACATATCAGTACCCTCCATGGCATCAAATCCGTCGAGGAAGCGCACCTGATTGGACGAGACGGCATTATTCTCGCCAGTTTCTTTCGTGACGGTAATCCAAAATCCCGCATCACCCCTTCCCTGTATGAAACCACGTCCGTTGATATTCAGGATGAATGGATGGATGTGGC
The DNA here is from genome assembly GCF_057552235.1 of Kistimonas ophiarachnellae. Classification (NCBI taxonomy): domain Bacteria; kingdom Pseudomonadati; phylum Pseudomonadota; class Gammaproteobacteria; order Oceanospirillales; family Endozoicomonadaceae; genus Kistimonas; species Kistimonas ophiarachnellae. The sequence continues at coordinate 44,757 of NZ_BAAJPA010000022.1, forward strand.
AGGTCCCATTTACTACGGTAACGACTTGATAGGTACCGTTGTTATCCGGGCCGACCTGGCGGTACTCAAGCAGCAGATGACCCTGAACCTGCTCGCCGCCCTGATGATTGCCATTCTTGCCATCATTTTTTCGTACCTGGCGGCACATCGGCTGCAAAAAGTCATATCAAAACCCATTGTCCGACTCGCCGATACCATGAAACAGGTCTCAACCTGCCAGATTTACGTCAGCACCCTGGAGAAGCAGAGTGATGACGAAATTGGGCAGCTTTATGAACGTTTCAATGAAATGCTGGAGCAGATTCGCAAGCGCGACGAACAGCTCAGCGTTCATCGCGAAGAACTGGAAAAGACCGTTGAACTGCGCACCACGGCACTCAATCTTGCCAATGAAAACCTGAAACATGCCATCAGCGATGCAACTGAGGCAAAAGAAGTTGCCCTTGAAGCCGCCAAAGCCAAAAGCGCCTTTCTGGCCAACATGAGCCATGAAATCCGCACCCCGATGAATGGGGTCCTGGGTATGCTGGAACTCCTTCGGGACACCGAACTGGATAACAGTCAGCTGGATTACCTGGAAACCGCCTACGGTTCTGCCGATGCACTGCTGGGGATCATCAACGATATTCTGGACTTCTCCAAGATTGAAGCCGGCAAGCTGGAACTGGAGCAGATCGACACACAGATAGGCGCGCTGGCAGAGGATGTCTCTGCCCTTCTGGCCAGCAAAGCCCGTGAAAAACGTATAGAGCTGGGCTGTTATACGGACGTAAAGCTACCTCACAAGCTTAAGGCTGATCCGGTTCGCCTCCGTCAGATACTGACCAACCTGCTGGGCAATGCGGTCAAGTTTACGGAGAAAGGTGAGGTTGTTGTCAGAGTTCTACTGATCAGCAATGATGACAATGTCGCCCGCGTCCGGTTTGAGGTGCGAGATACCGGCATTGGTATCGCTCCGGATGTCATTCCCAAATTGTTTACCCCGTTTACACAGGCCGATGGTTCCACAACCCGTAAATTTGGCGGCACCGGCCTTGGATTGACCATATCCCGGCAACTGGTTGAGCTGATGGGGGGAAAGCTACAGATCACCAGTGAATTAAACAAAGGTTCCTGCTTTTTCTTTGATGTCGATTTACCGGTTTCAGAGCAGCAGGACACTTCAGACAGCACAACCTCCCAGGACCTCACCGGCACCTATGCACTGATCGTGGATGACAACAAGACTAACCGGGATATTCTCAAACACTACCTGACCGCCTGGGGCATCGACCACGCCGAAGCAGAAAATGGCGAACGGGCGCTCGACAAGATGCGCGACGCCATCATCGCCGGACGCCCTTTCGACATTATCTATCTTGATATGCAAATGCCGGGGATAGATGGCATCACCGTATCCAAAACCATTGAGGCCGACAGTCAGCTGCATAAAACCCATCGCATCATGCTGACATCCACAGGGCATATGTCCGAGCAGGAGCGCCGGGACGCTTTCCTGGCAGGCGCCCTGACCAAGCCCTACCGACAGGCCCAACTGCTTAAGCTGACCCGGCAAGTCATGGGTAACCAGAACGTTGATCAACCGGTTCAGAAACAGAACGCACCCAAAGAAAGTCAGGATATCTTCAGTGAACATACGTCACTGCTTCTGGTTGAGGACAATATCGTCAATCAGAAGGTTGCCCTGGCCATGCTCAAGAAAGCGGGCCTGACGGCAGATGTCGCTGAAAATGGTCGTCTTGCCGTCGAAGCCTGGCAAAACAAGCATTACGACCTGGTTCTAATGGACTGCCAGATGCCGGAAATGAGCGGCTACGAAGCCACAGGGCACATTCGGCAACTGGAACAGGGTCAGCAACGCCACACCCCGATTGTCGCCATGACGGCAAACGCCATGGAGGGTGACCGGGAAAAATGCCTGGCGGCCGGTATGGACGATTATCTCAGCAAACCGATCAAGGCAGATGTACTGAAAGATATGCTGATAAAGTGGCTGGAATCCCCGGAAGAAAAGGAGCAATCCGTTATGGTGGAGCAACATGCCGATGACCAGAATGATAATCTGCATGAAAAGCCCTTACTCAACCAGGAGACTCTTGAGCAACTGCGCATGGTCATGGAAGAAGAGTTTGACCTGTTGATCAACAGTTATCTTGAGGACTCTCCCAAGCTGGTTCAGGACACACTGAACGCTGCGCGAAATATGGATATTAAAGTGTTTACCCGGGCATCCCACACATTAAAATCCAGCAGCCAGAACCTGGGTGCTGATCGCCTGGGCGAACTGGCCAGCCAGCTGGAAAAAAGTGGACGGGAGAAAAACCTGGGCGAAGTACGCCCCCTGCTGAAGAAACTGGAAACCATTTTCCAGGCTACCTGTGAAGAACTCAAAAACTCCCTGAATAACTGAGTGATTTGATCTTCAACCCTCTTTATTCACTGCTAAATGACAGGCACAAAAAACCCCGCATAAGCGAGGCAAGTAGGTCAGACGTTTCCCTGGTGCATTCCTGCTTTAGTAACCCGCGCTTCCTTGCGGCTACGTCCCTGTATATCGTCTGACTAACCTTAAATATAGCCGACACTTATAAGCTGTAAAGAAATTGATATTAACGGTCACAGAAAAATGCAACATGCTGTTTTTCTTATATTCTTCGCATCTCTTTCCTCCCGAAGCGAACTGCTGATAGACTGAACAGCGAAACCGTTCCGACCGTCAGGATGGTCAACCTATGAAAATAAAAATAATCGGGTTGATGTTGCTCCTTACCTCGTCTGCGTCCTATGCCGAGAGCAACCTTAACGACAAAGATAGTGTTTTCTGGCAAAGCCTGTATCAGGATGGTGGTAAGACACTTTTCTGCAACCAGCCTTTCACCCGCAAAAGTAACCGACTCACCGCTGGCTATATCTATTCCCTGAAAGTGGTGCGCGAAGAACTGCAGTGCCGAACCAATAGCGAATGCCAACGTGAAAACGAACGCTACCGAGCTATTCTGACGGATCTGCATAACGTCTATCCCGTCATGACCCGCGTTGAACTAAAACGACGTGATACGATGTTTGGCAATGTTCGCAACGACGCTAGCCCACTATTGCCAAACTGCTCACTCATGCATGATTACTTGACCCTTGAACCTGAGGATACCCTAAAAGGTGACATCGCCCGTGCATTGTTGTACATGCATGAGCAGTACGCCCTGCCACTGCAAGCCCCCCTTACAACCTTGCAGGCATGGAACGACATAGATCAACCGGATACCCAAGAACTTGAGCGCAATAACATTATTGCGACCTTACAGGGCAATAGAAACCGGTTTATTGATAATCCGAAACTGGCTGAACAACTGACATCCCGGGAATAAATTCCCGGGCACTCCCTCCTAAAGAACCCGTTTAAATCAACGATAACCTTATCTGATACGTTCTCTCATTCCAGCAATCTTTGGTACATCAGTGGCCTGTTGTAGAAAACAACCATCACCCGAAAACAAAGGTGCCTGCATGCCGTTAACCAGACATTTAGCAATGGCGCTGCTAACTTCTACAACATTTACTGTAACTGCTGCGCCTTACAGCAATGTGATCAAACTTACTCCCATAGCGGTGATAGAAGCAGCTTCACAATCATCATCTGAAAAAAGACAGCCTCTATCATATACAACTATGTCAGCCCAGGACTTTGCTGCCAGGCAGGCCAGGTTAATTGTCAGCAGCCTTACCGAGGAAGCTGAACTGCTGGAAAACTCGTTGTTATTCACTCAAAGAATGCTCTCTGAATATCGCCACAACTAATGAATATGTTTTCCAATTAGAAGAAAGCGTTTCGGTGTCCCAAGAAAAAAGGAGATCTATATGATCTCCTTTTTCATTATCTCTGACACGAATCTCAGAACTGATCATCACCCAATTCAAAGAGAGGATCAGCACCGGACATCACCGCCTGTGACAGACTGTGAATGCGCGGCAACAGCCGCTTGTAGAAATAACGGGCGGTGGTCAACTTACCGAGATAGAAAGACTCTTCCTCAGTACCTGCAGCCAGTTGATCCTGCGCGGTTTTCGCCATCAATGCCCACATGTAGGCATAAGCGGTATAACCGAAGACATGGAGGTATTCGACAGATGCCGCACCCACTTCATTCGGGTTATTGGCTGCATTGTCGATAACCCAGGCCGTCAGGGTTTCCAGGTTCTTCATCGCATCCGCTAAAGGAGCATTGAACTCAGCCATTTTGCCGGTGTTGCTGGACTCAAGGAACGTCTTCACCTCACGGGCAAAGCCTGCGAAGAACTTGCCGCCGTTAGCAACGGTCTTCCGCCCCATGAGATCCAGTGCCTGAATACCGTTGGTCCCTTCATAAATCTGGGCAATACGGACATCACGGACTAACTGTTCCTGTCCCCATTCGCGGATATAGCCGTGACCACCGAATACCTGTTGACCCTGAATACAGTTCTCAAGACCAACATCGGTAAAGAAGGCTTTAGCGATCGGGGTCAGCAACGCAACCAACGCTTCGGCACTGGCCTTCTCATCCGCATTTTCGCTGTACTTGGACATATCCAGCTGTTTCGCCACATAGGTGGAGAAAGCACGTCCCGCCTCAGTGGTCGCCTTGATATTCAGCAACATACGACGAACATCAGGGTGAACAAGAATGGGGTCAGCGGCCTTATCGGGCTGAGTTGCACCGGTCGCGGAACGACCCTGAATACGCTCTTTGGCATATTCAAGAGCGCTCTGGTAACTCATTTCAGAGCAACCCAGCCCCTGAATACCAATGGACAGCCGCTCATAGTTCATCATTGTGAACATGGCAGCCAGGCCCTTGTTCACTTCACCGACAAGGTATCCCTTGGCGCTATCAAAGTTCATAACACAGGTAGCGGATGCCTTGATCCCCATCTTATGCTCAATGGAACCACAGCTGACACCATTGCGTTCACCCAGCGAACCATCTTCATTCACAAGGATCTTGGGTACCAGGAACAGGGAAATACCACGAGGTCCCTTAGGCGCATCCGGCAGTTTGGCCAGCACCAGATGGATAATATTTTCGTTGAGATCGTGTTCGCCACCGGTGATGAAGATCTTGGTGCCGGTCACGCTATAGCTGCCATCGGCCTGAGGCTCGGCCTTGGTGCGAATAATGCCGAGATCCGTACCTGAATGCGGCTCGGTCAGACACATTGATCCAGACCAGACACCGGCATACATATTCGGTAGATACGCTTCCTTGAGTTCATCAGATGCGTGAGCATTCAAGGCCAGGCAAGCGCCGGCGGTCAGCGTGGGATATAGGGTGAAAGAGTTGTTGGCACTGTACATCATCTCTTCGAACTGTACAGAAAGCATCTTCGGCATGCCCATGCCGCCATATTCCGGATTACCCGCAAGGCCGACCCAGCCCCCTTCCGCGTAGGTCGCAAAGGCTTCCTTAAAGCCTTCCGGTGTGGTGACGTCACCATTATCCCAGCGAGCCCCTTCTTCATCGCCGGAACGGTTCAGCGGTGCCAGTTCGCGGGCGGTCAGTTTGGCGCCCTCTTCCAAGATGGCATCTGCCGTTTCTGCATCCACCACATCCGCCAGTCCCGGCAGCGAGGCCCAGAGTTCATCCGCCTTGAACACTTCGTTCAACACAAAGCGTATGTCACGCAACGGAGCCTTGTATTCCGCCATAGGTCAACCTCAACACTCTTGTCATGTTTCACACCCGCAGTGCAGATGCCCGTTTTCTTTTTCGGTTTATCCGTATGTGATGCGTATCATACTCCCATTCAGGCCTGCTTCAAACGGGCGTTTGAGTCTGAAAAAGGTTTTTACATAAGTCGAGATTGTGGAAAACCCAAGTAGCTGGAGATACCGAATCGTTTATCCTCCCCGCTCCCGTTACTTTCCGGATAGACGTCAATGTCTTATCGCAATATCACCTTCTTCAGCCGTTTCGAGTCCGATATCCTCGCCGACCGAAAAACCATTACGATCCGTGACCAGAGTGAATCCCATTTCCAGCCCGGCGAAATCCTGACAGTAGCCCGCAATGAGGATGACCAGTATTTCTGCCATATTCGTGTCAATACCGTGACACCCATTCACTTCGATGCACTGAATGAGCAGCATGCCGTTCAGGAGAATATGACGCTTGAGGAACTGAAATCCGTGATCCGGGCCATTTACCCCGACCAGAAAGAATTCTTTGTCATCGATTTCACCCGTCTGGACGTCACCAACAACGTTCCAGTCACACACAACTAAAGCTTTAAGTGCCTGCAGATAACAGACATGAGCAGGAAAACAGTTCTTTTCCCGCCTGAAAAAACGAAACTTGCCGCATAAAACCTTCGACATTGACCCAGATCAAGTTCGGTTTACCGCAGGATGATTAAAGTAAAGCCATGCATTTGTTGTAGCCAATGCGTTGACAGCGAACTGATCAACACATCGGCTGACGATTTTGCTTCAACCTGTGCTCTCTTATCACGCCCCTTTTTGGGGCGTTTTTTATGCCTGTTTTCTGCCCGCCACCAGCCCTCTGGAATACTGCTAGATTAAAAGATACCGCTGTCGATGGAGTGACTATGCACCTGTTGTTAGAAATGCTCAGGCTATGGCTGGATGAGCACCTGTTTCCGGACTGGATGCACTGCCGTACCCCCGACAACAACCACTTTTACCGCCGTATGTTCAGCCGACGCTATCAGGCCAAGAAACGGCTGGTGAAACATATCTGGATGGTGGCCGGGCTGTTAATACTTTGTTATCCACTGCCGTGGTTTGCCCTGCTGATCGGCCTGCCAGTGACCCTGTTATCTTTCGCGATTCTGGACGAAACCCCCTGATACAAAAAAGGCCCCTGCATAACAGGAGCCTTTATTTCATTTATATCGCGTTAATCAAGCTAATCAGACATCACCGAAGTTAGCTTCATCCATCGCCATCAGGTTATCCGCACCAGACTCAATGCAGGCCTTGTGGGTACGGGTCCGCGGCAGGATACGCTGGAAGTAGAACTGCGCAGTCTGCACCTTGGCCTGATAGAAACCTTCTTCCGTGGTGCCTTCTGCCAGCTTCTGCTTGGCAACCCGCACCATGTCAGCCCAGAAGTAGGCCAGGCAGGCGTAGCCGGAGTACATCAGGTAATCCACGGATGCCGCGCCGACTTCATCCCGGTTCTTCATGGCTGCCATGCCCACTTTCATGGTCAGGTCGCCCCATTCCTTGTTCAGGGCTGTCAGCGGCTCAATGAATTCCTTCAGGTCTTCATTGTCAGCGTTTTCTTTGCAGAACTTGTGCACAACCTTGGTGAAGGCTTTCAGCGATTCACCCTGGGTCATCAGTACCTTACGACCCAGCAGATCCAGCGCCTGGATACCGGTGGTGCCTTCATACAGCAGGGCAATACGACAGTCACGCACGTTCTGCTCCATACCCCACTCGCTGATAAAGCCATGACCACCGTAGCACTGAACACCAAGGTTGGCGGCTTCAAAGCCCGTTTCGGTGATGAAGGCCTTGATAATCGGGGTCAGGAAGCCCAGCATCTGGTCAGCGGCCTTGCAGGCTTCTTCATCTTCACTGTGCGCCTGAACGTCTACCAGGCGCGCAGCGTAGTAAGCCAGTGCACGGTTACCTTCGGCAAAGGCCTTGATGGTCAGCAGCATCCGGCGAACATCCGGATGAACGATGATCGGGTCCGCCGGGCCATTCGGGTTCTTGGGACCGGTCAGGGCACGCATCTGCAGACGCTCACGGGCATAACGCAGTGCACCCTGATGCGCGATCTCAGCATGGGCCAAACCTTGCAGACCAGTACCCAGACGCGCCGTGTTCATGAAGGTGAACATGCAGTTCAGACCTTTGTTCGGCGGGCCGATCAGGAAACCGGTTGCGCCGTCAAAGTTCATGACACAAGTCGCGTTACCGTGGATACCCATTTTGTGCTCAAGGGAACCACAGCTGACAGCGTTCCGCTCACCGGCACTGCCATCGCCATTCGGCAGGCACTTGGGAACAATAAACAGTGAAATACCCTTGGTGCCTTCCGGCGCATCAGGGAGGCGGGCCAGTACGATATGAACGATATTCTCTGCCATGTCGTGCTCACCGGCAGAAATGAAGATCTTGGTACCGGAAACCTTGTAGGTGCCATCAGCCTGCGGTTCAGCCTTGGTTCTGAGCATACCCAAGTCCGTACCACAGTGAGGCTCGGTCAGACACATGGTACCAGTCCATTCACCGGAAACCAGTTTGGTCAGGTAGGTTTCCTGCTGTTCCGGCGTCCCGTGCGCGCTCAAGGTGTTCATGGCACCATGGCTCAGGCCGGGGTACATACCCCAAGACCAGTTGGCTTCACCGATCATCTCGCTCATCACCAGGTTGAGCGACTCTGGCAGGCCCTGACCACCGTGATCAGGATTGTGCGCCAGCGACGGCCAGCCGCCTTCCACAAACTGCTGGTAGGCTTCCTTAAAGCCTGTAGGTGTGGTCACGCCGTCTTCTGTCAGGGTACAGCCTTCCTGATCCCCCACCTGGTTCAATGGCGCCAGTACCTGTTCACAGAATTTTGCACCTTCATCCAGGATAGCGTTGACCATGTCCGGAGTGGCGTCTTCCGCACCGGGCAGGGTGGCATAGTGCTCTGGATAGTTCAGCAGTTCGTCGCGAACAAAGCGGATATCGCGAAGGGGGGCCTTGTACTCAGGCATAGCGTCTACCTCGGGCTATTCTCGTTGTAATCATTCCGACCACCGGAGCGGTCATTACCTGAAGACTGTTCTTATTTACGGCTGTAGTAGATAGCGTATTTAAACAAGTGTTTGAAACTTACGTATGAGTGTAGCCCGTGTCAAGGGCATTCCACAACAAAATAGGCATTTTCACCTAGATGGACTTGCTATATTTCGACCCGCACAACAGCTCTGGAATCAGTGTTATTACTCCGTCTGCACCAGATTCTGATAGCTATACCTGCAAAGGGAATTGGGGATAAGTCTGGTAACTTTTTATTCTCCTTCTGGTTTAAATGACTGGTGGTTGAATGCCGGGAGTTCCGACAGGTTCTAAGTGTTGGTCAACCCCACGGACTTGATCGAACGCACGTTGCCGTGTTTGTCCCAGTAACAAGCGGGGCTGTAGTAGCGGTAGGATTTTCCCTCAACCAACTGACGACCGTCGCAGATTAAGGCAGCACAAGGGGGAGGTTGGCTTTTAAAGGGTTTTATATGGCTTAGATCAATGTTTATTATTTGCCACGAATATATAAGACCACCAAATTACATGGACAGATAATTCAATGCAGATACATCACGCTATTATTCATAAGCTAATCAAAGAGCAAAAGACCAAAGAATGCACTTCACAAGCAGGTGAAGATCTATTAGATAGCTCTTCCGAAGTTGTCATTCGCCTTGTATCTAGCCTCGTATCTCTGTTCAGTAGAAAAGAAAACTCTGCTGTATACGGAACTTTCAAGGAAAACTCCCCATTTACTTTTCCTACCGATTTCCGTGAATACCATGATAATACGATTGATGACAACACCTTTAAGGCTATCACTGAG